>CALWLH010000038.1 GCA_944381475.1 uncultured Lachnospiraceae bacterium
TTGAAAAGATCTGGGACATTGCGGAAATGGAAGGCTGTAGGGCGGTGGCTACGGGCTCCAATATGGACGACATCGGAGGCTATCGGGCTGGGATGCCGGCGGTAATGGAGCTGGGGGTACTTAGCCCCCTGCAGGAGGTGGGACTTTGCAAGCAGGAGATCCGCCAGCTCTCGAAGCTGCTGGGCCTTCCCGCCTGGGATAAGCCCTCCTTTGCCTGCCTGGCCACCCGCTTTGTCTACGGGGAGGAGATTACCCGGAAAAAGCTTTCCATGGTGGGGGAAGCGGAGCAGCTTCTTCTTGACATGGGCTTCCGCCAGGTGCGGGTGCGGATGCATGGGGAGATGGCTCGGATCGAGCTTCTGCCGGAGGAATTTGACCGGATTTTGGCGGACGACAGGAGGCTAAGGATTTTCACCCGCTTAAAGGAGCTGGGATTTTCCTATGTCACTCTGGATTTGGGCGGCTACAGAACCGGGAGTATGAACGACGGACTTTCGCCGGGAAAGGGTGCATGAGATGGAGGATCAATTTCAGAGAACCAGGCTTCTGCTTGGGGATGAAGGCATGGAACGCTTAGGCCGCTCCAAGGTGGCAATCTTTGGCATTGGCGGCGTGGGGGGCTATGTGGCGGAGGCCCTTGCCAGAAGCGGCGTGGGGGCCCTTACCCTTGTGGATAGTGACCGGGTTTCTCTCACAAACATCAACCGTCAGATTATCGCTACTCACAGCAGCATTGGCCAGTACAAGGTGGATGTGATGGCAAAAAGAATCCACGACATCAACCCGGATGCGTTCGTTGAGGCAAGGCGCTGTTTTTACCTGCCGGAGAATGCACAGGAATTTGACTTTTCCCAGTACTCCTATGTGGTGGATGCGGTGGACACGGTGACGGCAAAGCTGGAGATTATCCTTCAGGCAAAAAAATGTGGCGTCTCTGTCATCAGCTCCATGGGGGCGGGAAATAAGCTGGATCCCGCGGCCTTTCGGGTGGCGGATATATACGACACCAAGGTCTGTCCTCTAGCCCGGATCATGCGCAGGGAGTTAAAGCACCGGGGGGTGGACAGCCTGAAGGTGGTCTATTCAGAGGAAAAGCCTCTAAAGCCTCTGGCAGCAATAGGAAAAGACAGTCTTGCCGGGGAGCAGGCGGCGCCTATGGAGGCTTCCGCTTCCGGCCGCCGGGATACCCCGGGAAGCGTGGCCTTTGTCCCTAGCGTGGCCGGGCTTATACTGGCCGGGGAGGTGGTCAAAGACCTGCTGGAATTAGAACAAAATACCGCCATCAGGCTGGAGACGAGGGATCTCATCCTGAAAAAGGCGGAATATGCGGATTGGTCCGCTATATATCATAACCTGTGGCGGCATGAGGAGAGCGCAAACTATATGCTCTGGAACGTTACCCGGAGCGAAGAGGAAGCAAAAAAGCGCATGGACAGAACCGTCAGCTTTGAGAAGAAGGAGAAATACGCGCTGCTGGTATATTTAAAGGAAACCGGCCAGGCGATTGGCTTTGCTGGTATGCGGCAGATGGAGCCGAAAGTCTTTGAGGAGCTGGGGATTGCTCTTGGGCCGGATTATGTGGGCAGGGGATATGGAAAGCAGATCCTAAATGCCTTGATAGAGGAAGCGGCAAGGTGCGGAGGAACGCGGTTTTATGCCAGCGTACGGGAGAAAAACCTTGCCTCCAGGAATCTGATAAAATCCTGCGGCTTCAGCCTGGCGGGTTCTCCGGAAGAAAAGACAGACCCCAGAAATGGCGTGAGATATGTGCTTGAGAAGTATGTCAGGGATATATGATGAAAAACGCGGCGAACTTGAACTGCAGGAAGGAGAAAGTAAAGATTATAAATTCAGCTCCATAAGACGCAGGGCCGATGAAGGGGTGAACGGGTAGGGGGAGGAATCTTCCCCTATCCGATCCTGTTTGCGACTGTAGGGTTGCGTATAGCGTTTTTAAAAAATATTCTCGCCGTATCCAACGATTTCATCCCACACGTTTCTTTTAAACTACCGTGATATTTGTGTAGCAGCAGAGTGAAAAAGTTTCTTTGTGTAAATCCATTCCTATGTAAACTGTGGTATAATTCATTTGATGACCTCCATTTGTATGCGATAATTCCTGTTACCTTTGATTTGTTCCAATCTATAGTATACAGGTAAATCCACGAAACTACAAATTGGAGGTCATTACATATTGTCTAAAGATGGGAAGCTCGTAGAACGACTGAATTAAAGGAATCTGCGGATTTTTGCTGTCAAAGATGGGAGAATAAAGTGCAAAGAACTTTTGATTTTGAAAAAATAAAGCTGTAAAAGATTTATGAAAGATTTTGAAAAGAAAAGGTATTAAACTACCGAGTGGTGTTGCAAATTACAAAAATATACCAAGATCAAATTGATAATAATAGAATAATTATATGATAAAATAACTGATAATAAAAATAGTTATTGACATAAAGCTAGATATAATGTATAATTTTTTGTAGAAAATAATTTTTGTGGTGTGTGGGGGTGATTAATATGAACAACTTATTAAAGGGTATTTGATTTATACTAAGTTATCGTTGGTCTATTAAAATTTATAATTTAATTATAACTTAACAAATTTGCTGCTTAATGTAAAAATGTGGTGAGAAACAAGAATAATATGTCTTGAACAATCTATGTCTCTTGCAGTAATTGGTATTAGTTTTGCTTAAAACTGAATGGAGGAATATTATGAAGATAAGTAAAGCTGCGATTACATTTTTGATAATATGTATAATGATATCAAATTGCTTTAATTGCGTGTATGGAGCTTCAGGTGAGTCTGTGAGCCAGGCACAAGAGAATTTAATAGATATTATGACAGAATATGCACCAGAACTAAATGTCATTTTAGAATATGATATGGTTGAAACTATTGATTTGTCAGAAGGTGGGACAATACAATTAAATCGTTTTTTTGCTGACCAAAACTATATTGGATATACAATATGGGATTCTGAGCAACAACGTCTTCTTGAAATATCGGCAGGTGAGTCAGCATATGATGATTATATTGATTGTGAGGACTTGGAATTATTGTACGAAAATGGTTGTTATGTGATTAAAAATGAAGAAGGAAAAATTTTTCTTAACGAATTTGGAGAAGTGTATGGAGAAATGACGTATGATAATTTTGGAATTAGTACATATGGCATTTTGCCAGACGTCAATCCACAATTACAGGGAAACAGTAACTGTATTGTAGCAGCAGTGGCAAATGTTATGTATTATTGGTCTGAACACGGATATCCGACGTTAAAATATAATGGTACATATGCGCAAACAAAAAATAAAATAGATTCACTTTTTAAATCTATATCAGGCTTTGATGATGGTAGGGCATATCAAAATAATTTAGTTCCGCAAGTTGTTCAGCAGTATGGTAGTACAACCGGTAACAATATTTCTGGATATGTAAATTGGTCACCTACTACAAATACTGTTGCATATGAGATAGATTATTTTGGCCCTTGTCTTGTGGGATTTGCGGCAGGAAGTTCATATAGTGAGACAGTGGGGCATATGACAATGTGTTGTGGCTACTATTTTATATCATCATCTCAGTTCATGTTAGCATTGGCAGATGGATGGTCGAGCTCAATTGTCTATAAACAATGGGATAGTAATTATAACGATTGTGTTATTTATATTCATGTGTGATTTAATCAGTTTTTTTGTTCTTTGAAAGGGGTGATTACTTTAATATGACAAGATATCATCTTTATTTGTTGGTGGGTGTATTAATTACTATGTTTATCCTTTCCGGATGTGATAATACGTCTGAAGAACCTCAAACATCAAATTATCAAGAGCTTCAGACTTCAGCATCCGATATATACGGATACCCTGATGGAGAGCTTCAAAATACATATATTTTTGTGAACTCTAAACTTTACGTATATAAAGGGGTTTGCAAAGATGGAGGGGAAGACCAGAGAGAGTTTTATTATCCGGATTATGAATATATAGGTGAGGTTAGCAAAATATCAAATATAGAGCTTCCGGATGAAGAATTTGAGGCATCACGCACGGAGATTGGAACGAAGGTATTTGGAAAAGATGACGAAATAATTTTGTACACCAATACCGGACGTACAATGGAAATGGAGCTTTCAGATGCGCAATAGCCCATAAGCCATCTTAATTCGCCATTTTCAATTTTCCTGTTGACAGCCGCATTTGTCTGTGCTATGATAATGAAAATTTAATATGATAAACCGTTGAAGCGGAGATAACGGCAATGATGCCTTTACAGAGAGCCTGCGGCGCTGAGAAGCAGGTGAGAAACAGGTTGTCAAATGGACCGCGGAGGGCGCAGTCAAAGGCTGTTTTTACATAGGCCGAGTATTCTGCGACGTTGATGGCAGACGTTATTTGCCGTGGATATGTTTGTATCCTGCAAAGGGCACGGGGAAACCCCGTGAAGCAAGGTGGCACCGCGGATTGTATTGTATGGCATTCGTCCTTGACAGAGAGTCTTTTTCTGTCAGGGACGTTTTTTGTGTGATAAGCCCATCAAGCGGCCGCCATGCTTGCATGAGCGGACATTTGATGGGCAAGTACAGCGAGCAGCTTTGCTGCGAGCTGTGCGACATCACAAATCGAGTAGAGGCTCTTTTCCCCTACTCGATTGTGATAAGCCCATCAAGTGGCCGTGCCGTTACCCGGCAGCATCTGCCGAAATCTGTCCTGAGGAAAAAGAAGGATCAGGGCTTTTATAAGGAGGCTTCTATGGTACTGTATGCGAGGCGATGGTGCCCTTAGGGGTGCAAAAAACAGGATCCAGCAAATAAGGGTAAAAATTAAATACAAGGAATAAGGGAAGGATAACAGGAGGTTATTGAAAATGAAAACAGAAAAGATACCCTATAAGATTTATTTAAACGAGGATGAGATGCCTAGGGCATGGTATAATGTGCGGTCGGATATGAAGAAGAAGCCGGCGCCCCTGCTAAACCCTGCAACACATCAGCCCATGAAGGCTGAGGAGCTGGCAGGAGTGTTCTGTGACGAGCTTATCGCCCAGGAGCTGGACGATACCACCCCATACTTTGAGATTCCGGAGGAGATCAGAAATTTCTATAAGATGTACCGTCCCTCTCCCCTGGTGCGGGCTTACTGCTTGGAGGAAAAGCTGGGCACACCCGCGAAGATCTACTACAAGTTTGAGGGAAATAACACCAGCGGCAGCCATAAGCTGAACTCCGCCATCGCCCAGGCCTACTATGCGAAGAAGCAGGGGTTAAAGGGCGTCACCACCGAGACTGGTGCCGGTCAGTGGGGAACCGCCCTCTCCATGGCCTGCTCCTACTTCGGCCTGGACTGTAAGGTTTACATGGTAAAATGCTCCTACGAGCAGAAGCCCTTCCGTCGGGAGGTGATGCGCACCTATGGCGCCTCCGTGACCCCTTCCCCTTCCATGGAGACAGAGGTGGGAAGAAAGATCCTGGCAGAGCACCCCGGAACCACCGGAAGCTTAGGCTGCGCCATCTCCGAAGCCGTGGAGAAGGCGGTGACCAGCGAAGGCTACAGATATGTGCTTGGAAGCGTGCTGAACCAGGTGCTTTTGCACCAGTCCGTTATCGGTCTTGAGACCAAGACCGCCTTGGATAAGTATGGCATAAAGCCGGATATCATCATCGGCTGCGCCGGCGGCGGCTCCAACCTGGGCGGACTGATTTCCCCTTTTATGGGAGAAAAGCTCCGGGGAGAGACGGATTACCGTTTTATCGCCGTAGAGCCTGCATCCTGTCCCAGCTTGACCAGGGGCGTCTATGCATACGATTTCTGCGATACCGGAATGGTCTGCCCTCTGTCAAAGATGTATACCCTGGGCTGCGATTTCATTCCTTCCGCTAACCACGCAGGGGGCCTGCGCTATCACGGCATGAGCTCCACGCTCTCCGAGCTGTATGATCAGGGCCTGATGGAGGCCACCAGTGTGAAGCAGACGGAGGTCTTCGAGGCGGCGGAGTATTTTGCCAGAGTGGAGGGCATCCTTCCGGCGCCGGAGAGCGCCCACGCCATCCGGGTAGCCATCGACGAGGCAAAGAAGTGTACCGAAACCGGGGAGGAGAAGACCATTGTCTTTGGCCTCACAGGAACCGGATATTTCGATATGGTGGCCTACGAGAAATTCCACGATGGACAGATGAGCGACTACATCCCCACAGATGAGGAGCTGGAGGTTTACAGAAAGAAGCTGCCGAAGGTGGATTGATTGTAAATACTGAGAAAAATCGAGTAGGCTGGCTCCTACTCGATTTGCGATGTCGCACAGCTCGCAGCAAAGCTGCTCGCTGTACTTGCCCATTAAATGTCCGCTCATGCAAGCATGGCGGCCGCTTGATGGGCTTATCGCACAAGAACAGGGTGTATGCCGGTTATGCGGCATACGCCCTGTTCGTTTTTCTTATGAGAAAAGCTTCAAACCGATCCGCTGCGGGCTTACAGCAGCGCCAGCAGAACGAAATTCAGAATGAACAGTATGGTTGCTCCTGCCAGAATGGGAGAGATCTCCTTTGTCTGCTTTTTGCAGATCTTCACCAGGCAGTAGAAGATGAAGCCGGTAGCGATACCATAGGAGATGCTGTAGTTTAACGCCATGAAGATGCCTGCGAAGAATGCGGGAACCGCCTCCTCAAAGTCGTTCCAGTTAATCTCCGCGAAGGAGGACATCATCATCACACCCACGATTACAAGGGCGGGCGCCGTTGCGGCGTAGGGGATGGCGCTGACGAAGGTGGCAAAGAAGGCGCTTAACGCAAAGCAGATGGCCACCACCACGCTGGTGAGACCGGTCCGCCCGCCGGCGCCGATACCCGCTGCGCTCTCCACAAAGGTGGTGGTGTTGGAGGTTCCGAACAGAGCGCCGATGGAGGTGGCTGTGGCGTCCGCAAACAGGGCCTTGTCCATCTTGGACTTAAAGCCCGCATGGGTCTCCATGGACTGCTCATCCTCCTCACTGAAGATACCGCTTTTCCTGCCGGTTCCGATAAATGTACCGATGGTGTCAAAGGTGTCGGAGAGGCTGAAGGAGAAGATGGTGATCAGCACCAAGGGGAGCTTGGACATGTCATTAAACAGGGAGGGAAGCCCCTCAGAGGTAAAGATTGCCAGGAATGTGGTGGGCAGAGCGGCGCAGGCCTCTGTAAAGCTGACCGTGTCCTGGGTGGAAGTTACGTGCATGGGAATCCCCAGCAGAGTGGTCAGCACGATGCCGATAAAAATGGCCCCCTTAACCTTTAATACCTGGAGAATCACGATGATAAACAGTCCGATGATGAACAGCTGGTATTCAGGCTTGTCCAGGGTGGAGATGGCAGGCACGCCGCCGTCAAAGTTTACGATGCCCACATTCAGGATGCCGATGTAGGCCACAAAGATTCCGATACCGCCGCCGATGGCATTCTGCAGGCTGGCTGGGATGGCCTTGATGATGTACTTTCTGACCTTGGTGACGGTAATCAGGATGTTGATGATACCGCAGATGAACACCATGGACAGGGCCTGCTGCCAGGAGAAGCCCAGACCGAAGCATACGGTATAGACGAAGAAGGCGTTGAGCCCCATACCGGGAGCCTGGGCGTAGGGCACGTTTGCCACCAGTCCCATAATCAGCGTTCCGATGATGGATGCGATGATGGTGGCCAGGAATACCGCGCCCCATTCCATTCCGGATTGACTGAGAATGCCGGGGTTTACAACAATGATGTAAGCCATGGCAAAGAAGGTGGTCAGTCCGGCAAGGATTTCAGTGGAGACGGTGGTGCCGTTTTCTTTGAGCTTAAAAAATTTTTCCATGTTCATTTCCTCCTTTAAGATTTTTGAAAATTTAGCTCATAAGATTTTGTGAATGAACCTACATCACCCCGGAAGGGTGGGCTCTCATTGGTAAAAAATAAAATTGGTGCCTTGCATTGGAGCACCATTTAGACATATAATAAACCAAATCCCCGGAAAAGGAAAGCCTAATTTTGAAAATTTTGTAAAATAATGGAAATGAAGGTAAAAAAATCTGAAATTTAAAGAAACGGAGGAAAGGTGATATGAAGCTGATGGCCCAGTATGTGAAACGGCATCGGTGGATGTTTCTTACAGCCTTGCTTTTTCTGACCATCGAGACCATGGCGGATCTTCTGCAGCCAACCCTCATGTCCCTGATTGTGGACAATGGAGTGAAGGAGGCGGATGTGGGACAGATCCTGTATTATGGACTGATTATGTTTTTGATTGCCCTGGCCGGCGCCTTTGGGGCGGTGATGCGAAACATTTTTGCCAGCCGCACCTCTCAGCTGATCGGCAAGGAGATGCGCGCCGATCTGTTTAAAAAGGTGCAGACGCTGTCCCTGGAAAATATTGACCGGCTCCAGCCAGCTTCCATTATCACCCGGATTACCAACGATGTGACTCAGATTCAGGATTTCATCAACGGCTGTATGCGGATTATGGTGAAGGCCCCCATCACCTGCATCGGGGCCATTCTGCTCATCATCATCCAGACCCCCAGACAGATTCCGGTGATGGCGGTGATTCTTATTGCCGCCTTCATCCTTATCGGGTCAAATATGAAGCTGGGCTATCCCCTCTTCGGTGTGATGCAGGAGAAGCTGGATCAGCTGAATAATGTGAGCCGGGAATTTCTTGCCTCCATCCGGGTAGTGAAGGCCTTTAACGCCGAGAGCCAGGAGGAGGAGAAGTTTGAAGCTGCCTCCCGGAATCTGGGTCAGGCAACTGCTTCCGCCATGAAGGTGATGGCAGTTTTTTCGCCCCTGATCAATTTGTCGGTAAACTTTGGAATCATCGTGCTTTTGTGGATGTCCCGAAGCCAGGACAGCGTCCAGATCGGCAGACTGATGGCATCGGTGAATTATATGACCCAGATCCTGTTTTCCATGGGAATGATCTCCAATATTTTAAATACGGCGGTGCGGGCAATCGCCTCTGCCGGGCGCATCAGCCAGGTGCTGGAGGAAACGCCTGCCCAGAAAAAAGCGGCGCGCCCTGTTTGTCCCCAATGGAGGGGGGAGATTTCTTTCTCAGATGTATCCTTTTCCTATGCGGGAGCCGGAAAGGAAGCCCTCAGCCATGTGGACTTTCTGGCAAAGCCGGGGGAAACCATCGGAATTATCGGACCCACCGGCTCAGGAAAAACAACGCTGGTGAATCTGGTTCCCAGATTTTATGATGCATCGGGGGGCAGTGTAAAGATTGACGGGGTGGATGTGACGGGAATCTCGGAGGAGGAGCTTAGAAGGGCGGTGGCCATTGTGCCCCAGAAGGCGCTGCTGTTTACCGGCACGATTCTTGAAAACCTGCGCTGGGGCAGGAAGGATGCGGATGAGGGGGAGATCAGGAGGGCAGCTGCCATTGCCTGCGCAGCCTCCTTGGTCTCCCAGATGAAGGATGGGTACGATACCCTTTTAGGACAGGGGGGCGTCAATCTCTCCGGGGGGCAGAAGCAGCGCCTTTCTCTGGCCAGGGCCCTGGTGCGAAGACCCCGGATACTGATTTTGGACGACTGTACCAGTGCCCTGGACGCTGGGACGGAGGCCCTGGTGCTGGAGGGACTGCGCAGGGAGCTGAAGGGCGTGACGGTGCTTCTCATCAGTCAGCGGATCTCCACCGTGGCCCGAACAGACCGGATTCTTTGCCTGGAAAAGGGAAGGGTACAGGGATTTGGTTCCCACGAGGAGCTGATGGAAGTCTGTCCCGCCTACCGGGCAATTTATCATTCTCAGATCGGAGGTAAACAGCATGGCTAATTCCAATATGACGCCTCCCTCCACAAGGGTCAGCGGCGGCTTTCGGGTGGGCATCCGTCAGCCCGGCGTGAAGCCCAAGGATCTGAGGGGGACGCTTTTTCGGCTCTGGAAGCTTACAAAGGGCAGCCGCAAGGGACTAGGATGGCTCCTGCTCTTTTCTGCTCTTGCCTCCGCCTCCGCCATCCTTTCCCCCCTGCTCATCGGTCAGGCGGTGACTGGGGTGGATGAGAAAAGACCCGTCACCCTTCTTCTGGTGTTTTTGCTGGGGCTCTACATTGGCGACTGGCTGGTACGCTTCCTGCAGCAGTTTATCATGGCTTTTGTGGGACAGAGGATGATCCATCATATCCGTACCGCCCTTTTTTCAGGGATGAAAAAGCTGCCCCTGGCCTTTTTTGACAGGCACCAGCATGGGGAACTGATGAGCCGCCTCACAAATGATGTGGACAATATCAGCACCACCATTTCCAACTCCCTGACCCAGATTTTAACCTACCTATTCACCATCTTGGGAATCTTTTCCATTATGCTGCGCTTAAGCTTTCTGCTGACATTGCTGTCCCTGGTGGGCGTGGGGCTGATCTTTCTTTTGACGCGGGTGGTCACCGCCCAGACCAGAAAGCTCTTTTCTGATCAGCAGCAGGTTCTGGGGAGACTCAACGGCCAGATCGAGGAGACCATTTCCGGGGAGCATGTGGTGAAAGCCTTTGGCCAGGAAAACCAGATGATTGATCAGTTTGAGGAGAGCAACGATGCGCTTTGCCGGATTGCAACCCGGGCGCTGATCTGGTCCGGGTATCTCATGCCCATCACCAATGTGATCAACAATTTAAGCTATGTGCTCATTTCCATCGTCAGCGGCATATTGGCTGTCCGGGGATACATCTCCATCGGCATGATCTCCAGCTTTCTGCTCTATGTGCGTCAGTTTTCCAGGCCCTTTCTGGAGATCGCCAATATCTATAACAATTTCCAGACCGCGGTGGCCGGAGCGGAGCGTATCTTGGATATCATGGATGAGGAGCCGGAGCCCGCGGATCTGCCGGATGCGCTCCCCCTTGCTTCTCCCAGGGGAGATATCCGGCTGGAAGGAGTGGTGTTTGGCTATGACCCGGCCCGGCCCATTTTAAAGGGCGTATCCTTCAATATTCCTGCCGGAACCAGGGTGGCCATTGTGGGAGCCACCGGTGCGGGAAAAACCACCATCATCAACCTGCTCACAAGATTTTATGATGTGAACCAGGGAAGAATTTTGCTGGACGGACATGACCTGCGGGAGTACCGGATGGAGGATCTGCGCCGCTCCTTTGGAGTGGTGCTCCAGGATACCGCGCTGTTTGCGGAAAGCATCCGGGAAAATATCAGCTATGGCCGGGAAAATACAAGTCTGGAGGAGATTCAGGCTGCTGCCCGTATGGCAGGGGCAGACGACTTTATACAGCGGCTGCCCCAGGGGTATGACACGGTGCTGACCCAGGGCGGCCAGGAATTAAGCCAGGGCGAGAGACAGCTTTTGACCATTGCCAGAGCGGTGCTGACGGACGCCCCCATCTTGATTTTAGATGAGGCCACCAGCTCCGTGGACACGGTGACGGAGCAGCGGATTCGGGAGGCCATGCTTACAATTACCGCAGGGCGCACCTCCCTGATCATCGCCCACCGGCTGACAACCATCAAGGATTCCGACGTGATTATTTTGCTCGAAGATGGACAGATTGCAGAGCAGGGCAGCCATGAGGAGCTGATGGCCCTGGGAGGAAGGTATGCAAAGCTATACAAAACCCAGAGCGGCGGGGTGAAATAAAAAAGCATCCCTGTATAATAAAATTGTTTTCCGGGATAATAAGGAATGTATGGATTATCATCAAGACATTTTCAAAAGGATCGGTACTGTTATGCGGCGGCTGTCAGACCGTCTGAAAGATTTTAAAGGAGGACAATTTTATGTCGATGATCAACAAGGAAGTAAGTGATTTTAGCGTTCAGGCATTTCAGAATAATGCCTTCAAGACGGTAACCAAGAAGGACATTCTGGGAAAATGGAGCGTCTTTTTCTTCTATCCTGCGGATTTTACCTTTGTGTGTCCCACGGAGCTGGAGGAGCTGGCAAACATGTATGAGGAGTTTCAGGCTGCCGGCTGTGAAATTTTCGGCGTATCCTGCGACTCCCATTTCGTTCACAAGGCATGGCATGACACCTCGGAGCGCATCAAAAAGATCCAGTATCCTCTTCTGGCAGATCCCACCCATGCTCTGGCAAAGGATTTTGAGGTCTATATCGAGGCGGACGGCATGGCGGAGAGAGGAAGCTTCATCGTCAATCCCGAGGGAAAGATCGTTGCCTATGAGGTGACCGCCGGAAACGTGGGAAGAAATGCGCAGGAGCTGTTCCGCCGGGTACAGGCCAGCCAGTTTGTGGCGACGCATGGGGACGAGGTGTGCCCTGCAAACTGGAAGCCCGGCGCAGAAACCTTAAAGCCCAGTCTGGATCTGGTGGGGCAGCTGTAGGATAAGGAGAGCAGATGGAAAATCTTTATGATGTGATCGTTATCGGCGGAGGGCCTGCGGGACTCACCGCCGCCCTCTACCTGGCCCGGGCAAAATACCGGGTGCTGGTGGTGGAGAAGGAGCATTTTGGCGGACAGATCACCATCACCGCGGAGGTGGTGAATTACCCCGGCGTGGCAAAATTAAGCGGCAGCGCCCTGACGGAGACTATGAGAAAGCAGGCGGAGTACTTTGGTGCGGAGTTTTTGCTGGCGGAGGTAACGGAGCTGTCCCTGGTGGGACATGTGAAAACAGTAAAAACAACCCGGGGCGAAAAGCAGTGCTTCGGCGTGCTTTTAGCCACCGGCGCCCATCCCAGAATGGTGGGCTTTGAAGGAGAAGAACAGTTTAAGGGCCACGGTGTTGCCTACTGCGCCACCTGTGACGGGGAGTTCTTTACAGGAAAAGAGGTGTTTGTGGTGGGAGGCGGCTTCGCTGCGGCGGAGGAAAGCGTGTTCCTGACCAAATACGCCTCCCATGTGACCATCCTCATGATCACGGAGGACTTTACCTGTGCAAAGGCTGTGGCAGAGGAGGCCTATAAAAACGAAAAGATTACCGTGCTTCATAACACCCAGGTGGAAAAGGTGGACGGAGATCAAACGCTGAACTACCTGCGCTATAAAAATACGGTTACCGAGGAAGTGACAGAATACAGGGCTGCCCCAGGGGACAGCTTCGGCATGTTTGTCTTTGCGGGCTATGAGCCGGCCACGGAGCTGGTCCGGGGGACGGCGGACCTGGACGAGTTCGGGTATATCCTCACAGACAGGGATCTGCGCACCAGCGTGGAGGGACTTTTTGCTGCGGGAGACGTCTGCGTCAAGTCCCTGCGCCAGGTGGCCACTGCGGTGGGGGACGGCGCGCTGGCCGCCACAAACCTGGAGCATTATGTGGCCGACATGCAGAGAAAAACCGGAATGATTCCAAGAAAGCCCCAAAAGGCGGAGCAGGGGAAGGAGGCAGGGGAGCAGGAGACTTCCCAGAACGGCCTGTTCACATCGGAAATGCTGGCGCAGCTTCAGGCGGTATTCGGAAAAATGGAATCGCCTCTGGTGTTAAAGCTCTTTTTGGATGATGGCCCCGTATCCCGGGAGCTAGAGCAGTATATGGAGGAGCTTTGCAGGCTCACGGACAAGCTGACTCTTCAGCGGTCCCAGGAGCCGGAGCAGGATCGACCCTGTGTGCGGATCCTTCGACAGGATGGCACGGATACCGGGCTGGCCTTTCACGGCGTACCGGGAGGGCATGAGTTTACCTCCTTCGTGCTGGGGCTGTACAATGCAGCGGGAAAGGGCCAGGCGCTGGAGCCGGAGGATTCCGAGAAAATCAAAAACATCTCATCCCCGGTGGATATGAAGGTGATGGTTTCCCTCTCCTGCACCATGTGTCCGGAGCTGGTTACCGCAGCCCAGAAGATCGCCTCCCAGAGCGAATTTGTCCGGGCGGAGGTTTACGACCTGAACCACTTCCCGGCCTTAAGGGAAAAGTACAATGTGATGAGCGTGCCCTGCCTGGCAATCAATGATCGGGAGGTAACCTTTGGAAAGAAGAATGTGTCCCAGCTGCTGGAGCTGATTGCGGGGATGTAGTTTGGGAAAATAACGAGTATAAGCTCTCTGTTTCCTTTGCGGGAGGCGGAGAGCTTTTTGCTGGGCGGATTGTCATTTTTCACTACCCGTGAAAAGTAACGAGAAAATCTGTTGGTAAGAAAACCGTAAGAAAAAAACCATTGACTACATAACTCCTTTGTGATATCATAATGATATCAAAATAAAACGGAGGTTGCTATGAACGAGAAGATTTTGGAAAACAAAAAGAACGGAATGGCGATGCTGCTTTTGTTTCTGGCCCTGTATCTGGCGGCCATTGGTCTGACTGTATTCGGAGGAGTGACGCTGGATGATGGGAACGAGATTTTGGGAGGCGTGTGCCTGGCGGCGGGTATTATCTGGCTGGTTTTGGGCTGGATCCCCTTCCTGGGCTTAAAGGTGTTAAAGCCCCAGGAGGCCCTGGTGCTGACACTGTTTGGTAAGTATGTGGGCACCCTAAAGAGCGATGGCTTCTATTTTGTGAACCCCTTCTGCACTGCTGTGAACCCGGCGGCAAAGACGAAGCTGAACCAGAGCGGGGATGTGGACAGTCACTCTATAAGCTCCATTGTGGTGAACTCTGGTATGAATGCACAGGTGGATGTGGACCTGAGTAAGAAAATATCCCTCAAGATCATGACCTTAAACAACAACCGCCAGAAGATCAACGACTGCCTGGGAAACCCGGTGGAGATCGGTATCGCCGTCATGTGGCGGGTGGTGGACACGGCCAAGGCGGTGTTTAACGTGGACAATTACAAGGAATATCTTTCCCTGCAGTGCGACAGCGCCCTGAGAAATATCGTCCGCCTTTACCCCTATGATGCGGCTCCCAACGTGGATACCACCGGGGACGGCATTGCGGATGAGGGAAGCCTCAGAGGCTCCAGCGAGGTGGTGGCCGGACGTATCCGTGACGAGATTCAGCAGAAGGTGGCGGATGCCGGACTGGAGATCATCGAGGCTCGCATCACCTATCTGGCCTATGCGCCGGAGATAGCCGCAGTGATGCTGCAGAGACAGCAGGCCTCCGCCATCATTGACGCCAGAAAGATGATCGTGGACGGCGCTGTGGGTATGGTGGAGATGGCCCTGGAACGTCTTAGCGAAAACCAGGTGGTTGAGTTGGATGAAGAAAGGAAGGCTGCTATGGTGTCCAATCTTCTGGTTGTGCTGTGCGGAAACAAGGACGCCCAGCCCATTGTAAACTCTGGCAGCCTGTACTGATATGGGAGATACGAAGAAACAGGTTCCCCTTCGGCTGTCCACAAAGCTTTACGACGCCATTGCTGCCTGGGCGGAGGATGATTTCCGCTCTGTCAACGGACAGATTGAATATCTTTTGACGGAGTGCGTGCGTCAGCGCAAAAAGAACGGAAAGTATGTACCCGAGGAGCTGGATGTACCGCCGAAGCTGGACATATAGGAGGGTGAGAAAATGCTGGATGAAATCTTACAGGAAGTTTTGGAGATCGTGGTGGAGGGAGCAATCGATGGCAGTATGAGCCGGCGGGTTCCCCTGCCGCTGCGAATTCTCCTTGGATTGTTTATCTTTGTTATTTATGGGGGACTGTGCGGGCTTTTCGTGTACCTGGGGATTCGAGAGGATGAGCCGGTGGTGATCCTGATCGGGGTATTGCTCTTTATCTTATTTGGGGGCGTGTTTGCCTGGAAGTATATAAAAATGAAGCGCGGCTCCTGAAAGGGATGCATATCGCGGCAGATGAAAGCAGCATATGATCAA
Organism: uncultured Lachnospiraceae bacterium; assembly: GCA_944381475.1. Taxonomy (GTDB): domain Bacteria; phylum Bacillota; class Clostridia; order Lachnospirales; family Lachnospiraceae; genus UBA4292. Next base: position 15,675 of record CALWLH010000038.1, read on the forward strand.
TCTGTCAATGGAGCTATGTGCTGCGAGGGACGGGCGGAGTATAATAATTTTTTTAGAGACTGGGCAGGTGACTGCCCGGTCTCTATGAGGTTTATGGAGTATGGCATTATACGACAAGGATATCAGGGAGCCCCTGTTTGATTTTCTGGAGGAACGTTTTGGCAAGATACGCATCATGGAGGAAAAACGAATCGGAAAATCCCGGGCGGATGTGGTGATGGTGACAGAGCAGGCTCTGTACGGGATCGAGATTAAGAGCGATGCGGACACCTATGCCAGGCTGAAAAGTCAGGTGAAGGACTACGATGAGTATTATGATTTTAATTTTGTAGTTGTGGGAAGCAGCCATGCGGCTCACATCCAAGAGCATATTCCCGCCTGGTGGGGGATCATCACTGTGGAATATGTGGATGGAGCTGTAGATTTTTACATGCTAAGAAAACCCAGGAAAAACCCAAATATGGACTGGAAAAAGAAGCTCAGCATCCTGTGGAGACCGGAGCTGGCTCACATCCAGGAGCTAAACAATATGCCAAGGTACAAGGATAAGAGCAAGGCCTTCGTGGCGGAAAAAATATTGTTGACAGTTCCCGAGGAACGGCTACAATTAGAATTATCAGAGGAGCTGTTTGAGCGTGATTACAGCCAGATCGCAGAGACCATTCAGGGATACCGGCGGAGGAACAGAGTAAAAAAGAAAAAAAGAAGAAAATGTTGGCCCTGATAGCATATCAACAGGGAGGGGATGATCGTTGGATGGTCCTTTCCTGCACTTCTTTCCCATAGCGCCATATGATAAAATGAGAATGTTTAATGGTTTGTCATATGGAAATCGTGTTGATCGCAGCTTTCGGCGTGGGGGGAGCCACCATGGCGGGAGCTGTGTTGGGATTATTGATGAAGAAAATCCCGGATTTGTTTAATGATGGGATCATGGGATTTTCTGCGGGAGTGATGTTGGCGGCGGCCCTGTTTGGGCTCATGGTGCCGGCCTTGGAGGAAAACCCAGGGGTGAATGTGTGGCTTTGCGGCCTGGGGATCTTGGCCGGGGCGGTTTTTTTAAAGCTGGCAGATATTTTCACCCCCATACTGCACTGCTTTGCAGGGGTGGGGGATAAAACCTTCCTGGATGAGGGAAGCGCGCGCATTGACCTGGCTCAGCTGGATAAGGTGCTGGTGTTTGTCACAGCTATCGCCATCCATAATTTTCCCGAGGGCCTGGCGGCAGGAGTAGGGTTTGGAACGTCGGATATCGGAAATGGTATTTCCATTGCAATGGGTATCGCCCTCCAGAACATTCCCGAGGGTATGGTAGTGATCGCCCCTTTGCTTCGTGCCGGGGTTTCAAAGAGGCGGGTTTTGATGTTTTCCATCTTTACCGGCTCCACCGAGATTATCGGCACACTTCTGGGATATATGGCAGTGTCCTTTTTTACTCCGGTTCTGCCCTTTGCCCTGGGCTTTGCGGGAGGCACCATCCTCCATGTGATCGTGGATGAGATGGTGCCGGAGATCCATGGGCACGGCCACGACACCCTGGCCAGCTACTCCCTCATCGGCGGTTTTATCGCCATGATGGTGATGTGGGTGTATATATAATGTCAAGAGGCTGTCGCACTATCCAGTGTGACAGCCCCTTGTTACAGGGGGGCTTCGTATAGAAGCAATCTCTTGCATCTCTTGATTTTATATCTGTTTTTTCTTGACATTTACCGTACATGTGTTATAATATTGATAATATAATAACGAGAGACTATAAACGAAAAAATATATACTTAACAAAAGTGGAATTTGTAATCTGCTAAATTTAAGTTTTTTGAGGAAAAGGAGGGGATAGTTATGTGTTTACAAAATAATTGTATTAATAAAAAAATTTTTATGTATAGTTTTAGGCTTAGTTATGCTATGTATTAATGTTGCGGAGAAAGAAAAACTTATATATGCAGAAGAAAACTCATGTACATATAACGCAGAAGAAAAAAGTAATTTAGAAATATTGTCAAATGTTCCAATAACTATCAGTTCCTCAATAAAAAGTAAAATTATTCCTTCTTCAACCCAGCTGTTGACAAATGGTGTAGTAAAGGATGGTCAACCAACATATGAAGTTAATGTACAGTATAGATTTAAGGCAGCTGCTAGTTTTGGAGGTGCTGGCACTTTTGAAGTTGTTTCTGGAAGTACTGTTTCCGATGGCACAGCAGCTCAAGGAACGGTTTCACCCGTTGCTGGAACAACATGTGGACTAAGTCCATCATATTCTAATTCAGAGGGATGCTATGTTTATACATATACAATGACCTATCATGTGAGAAATACGAAAAGTTTTCAGATAAAATGTACAACAAAAGGTACATATAATGCATCAAATGTCTGTACGGTGAATATCACATTGCCCACATCGTATAAAGATAATTTCCTCTTGACATATTATATAATTGCGGACGAACAGGATTATTCTGGGAGCAGGAATACATCAGCAGCAGGCATCTCAGGCAGAAAATATAAAAGCGATTTTCTCAAGGCGGTAAAAATGCAGGGAAGTGGTTATACTGAGGATGGAGACTATATTCAATATAACGTCTCAAGTCAAACGTATTATATTACATCTGCACCTAAAACGGCATCAGGGACAGTACCTAAAGTGGGGCAGACAATTGCGGTGGATAATACAATTATTCCCAGAAAAGGCAGCTCCCAGTTAGCTAAAGTGTATATAACCTCCGTGGGATTTAGGCAGGCAGAAGATGCCGGTGGAGCCATTATAGGTAATCATATTGATGTTTTTTATGGAACGGGAATGCCGTCTACAGAGCCAAGCTGGAATATGACGTACAAGTCAGTTCAATATTATGGAAATAATTTATATTAAAGGAGGCGCTATGAAGGGAAAGATATTTGTATTATTTGCCGCAACTGTTGCCTGTTTCGTATGCGGACATTATATCTCTGGTTTTGCTGCTACAAATGACTTTCGTTCTATCGGGGAAAAGGTAGGTGCATCAGGTGCAGACATCGCTGATTATAATACATTCATATCTCATTTAAAAAACAAAAATGTTTATGAGAAAAGCGAAGAGACCCCATTTACTTATTTAGATGCTGAGGAGTTTCAAACACTGTCGGTCAACACTGTCGCTGTAAGTGCAGATGGAAAAACGGCAAGGCTTTGCCTTGTAGAAGGCTATAAATTTTATTCTCTGGAAATTACATTGGAGGATGGAACAACAAAAAGCTACGAATTGACTAATATGTTTTTTACAGCTCTGCTAAACTTTGAATGGATTGATGAAGAACGGGTTATTTTAGAAGGGCATATCAATCCTGAACTGAATTTATATATCATATATGATCTTACCACAAACACCTTTACTTCCTATAATGGTCTATATTTTGTGTGGGATGACGCATATGAAAATATGTACTATGTTGAGAAAAAACCATATTGGACGGATGAACAGGTATCTGAAAGAATATTAGATATGGATGGAAAAATTTATTTTGAAACAGAACCGGGTCAGACATTGGTTCATAATCTGATTTTGAATGATAATAGTACAGTAATGGGCTTTTTTGTTCAGAATGGGAATACTGATTTTGAAATGATTGATATGGATACTTCTGAGATATTATATGAGGACCAGAATGTTTCCTATAAAAATGCTGAAATAAATATCCGTTAATATTGCTGGTCTGGGCGCTGCAATGGAGGATATACATTGAGCAAAATATTTTTTCAGGAAGCCGGAGACGGCTTCCTTTTTATGGTATAAGCACGGCAAGCGGTCGCAAACAACATGCGCTTATGGAATGTATTTAAGCTAGGGGTATGAGATTTGATAATACTGAAAAAAGAGTGTTGACGATACAACAAAAAGGTTGTATAGTGGACAAAAGAAAGAGGTACTATGCAGTCATCATTTTATCAGCCGAAATGCGGAAAAAATTTGATTAAAGTCGAAATAAAAGGTGGGAAAGAAAATAAATGAGGTGTATTTTTGTACACATATAAAAGAATAAAACAGAGAAAAAGGATAAAAAGATCGTGTGTTCCAGAACTAAAGAAACGGGTAATATTTGGAAAAAATCTTTTTTATAAATTAAAAATGGAGGTAGATTGTGGCTTCTGTAAAAACGGATATTAACGAGAAGATGGAGGAGAAAGAAGAAAAAGATTCTGAGTGTAGAAGTTTGAAAGTAAACTTTCAAATCTACCATGATGACGCAGCGAGTGCGTCAGAAAGAGGTAAAAATGTGGGACGAAAGTCGTGAGGAATACAGATTAATAGGTGAAATGATTGCTCTTCGCAAATCGGAGGGGATGACGCAGGAAGAATTGGCAGAGCTGACAGGAAGTAGGCAGCAGGTAATTTCCAGAATAGAAAAGAAAGAGAATAGTCCAACTTTAAAAAATTTTTGTGCAATATTAAATGCCCTTGGCTATGAGCTTCAGATTGTAAAAAAAAGCAAGGCATAAGTATTTCAGGAGCCATTATGAAAATTACGTTGATCACCGTGGGAAAGATAAAGGAAAAATACTGGAATATGGCCATCGAGGAGTATTCAAAGCGTCTTAGCCGTTATTGCAGGCTGGAAATTGTCCAGGTGGCGGACGAAAAAACGCCGGAGGATGCGGGGGCTCTTCTGGAGGAGCAGATCAAGGAAAAGGAGGGTCAGCGGATTTTAGATAAGCTTCCGGAAAACGCCTACGTCATCGCCCTGGCCATTGAGGGACGGATGTATAATTCTGTGGAGCTGTCTAAAAAAATGGAGGATATTGCCTTAAAGGGAGACAGCCACATTGTGTTTATCATCGGCGGCTCCCTGGGGCTTACCCCCGCAGTATTAAAGAGGGCAGATTTCCTCCTCAGCTTTTCCAGGATGACCTTCCCCCATCAGATGATGCGGGTGATCCTGCTGGAGCAGATCTACCGCAGCTTTCGCATCAGCAATAATGAACCCTATCATAAGTGACTAGAGCCTACAGGCCCAGGGAGAAACGTATGAAAATAGCGGCATATCAATTTGCAGTATCGGGCTGCATGGAGGATAATTATAATATGATGAAGGCCGCTGCGGCTAAGGCGGCCAGGGAACATGTGCGGCTGCTGGTGTTCCCGGAGTGTGCGCTGACAGGCTATCCCCCCTATGATATGGAGAGGGCCTCCTGTGTAGATTTTAAGAAGGCTTCGCTTTACCAGAAGGAGCTACAGAGACTGGCGGGTACATTTGATATGTATATTGTGGCGGGAGCAGTGACCTGCCAAGAGGGGAAAATCTATGACAGCGCCATACTGATACGCCCTGAGGGAGGCCTGGCTCTTTACCACAAGCGGGCTCTGTGGGGATGGGATCTTGATAATTTTCAAAGCGGAAACGAGCAGGGGGTTTTTGAGATTGACGGCATAAAGATCGGCATCCGCATATGCTATGAGGTTCGTTTTCCGGAGTATTTCAGGGAGCTTTATGTCCGCCACACAGATCTGGATATTATTTTATTCTATGACCGGTCCGATCAGGATGATCTAGTCAGATATAATATCATCAGATCCCACATATTGACCCGTGGGGTGGAGAATGTCTGTCATGTCCTGACCGTCAACACCATTCACCCATATCAGACTGCCCCCACAGCTCTGTTTGATCCATCGGGACTGGCGCTGGGGGAATTGGAGAGAAATATCCCTGGAATGCTGTGCTGTGAGCTGGATGACTTCAGCTATAATTTTGGGGAAGAAGGCCGAAGGAGGATATCCGACCGCCTAATAAAAGAAAAAGGAAGTAATAAGTTTGGAAGTAAACTTCCAAATCTACCATGATGACGCGGTCAGCGCGTCAGGAAGAGGTAAGCATGAATATCAGACGAGCAAATAATAAGGATATGGAGCGGATCAATGAGCTGCTGTTTCAGGTGTGCCTGGTACACCACAGGGGCCGCCCGGATCTTTTTAAGAAAGGCGCCAGAAAGTATACGGATCAGCAGTTAAAGGAGATTATCGCAGACGATACCCGCCCCATTCTGGTGGCGGTTGACGATGAGGATAGGGTGCTGGGCTACGCCTTCTGCGTTTTTAAGCAGCTTAAGGATGACAATATCCTCACGGACATCAAAACCTTGTATATCGATGACCTTTGCGTGGACGAAACCCTGCGGGGACAGCATATCGGCCGCAGCCTGTATGAGGCGGTTCTGGCATTTGCCAGAGAGCATCAATGCTACAATGTGACCCTGAACGTGTGGAGCTGTAATGAGAGCGCCATGAAATTCTACCAATCCTGCGGCCTTGTGCCCTATAAGGTGGGGATGGAGAAGCTTCTGTGAGCTATCACGATGACGCTGCGTGTGCGTTAGAAAGAGTATAAAATGAAAGAGTTGCGAGAGGAATGTCTGATTTGTAAAGCACCCCTGGAATATCTGAACGAGGATATGGAAATGGAGTGTGAGCTGTGGTAAAAAAAGAAAAAATAAAGATCGCCTTTATCTGCGTCCACAATTCCTGCAGAAGCCAGATTGCAGAGGCACTGGGAAAAAAGTATCTCTCCTCCTTCTGCGACTGCTATTCGGCGGGAACCCAGGTAAAGCCCCGGATCAATCAGGATGCGGTGCGGCTGATGAAGGAGCTCTATCAGATGGATATGGAGCAGGATCAGCACCCAAAGCTGCTTTCACAGATCCCGGAGGCGGATATTTATGTGTCCATGGGCTGTAATGTGGCCTGTCCCACAATCCCGGGCAAAAGGGTGGAGAACTGGGGGCTGGAGGATCCAACGGGAAAGGATGATCAGAGCTTCGTGAAGGTGATTCGTCAGATAGAGGAGCACATATTGGATTTAAGGAAAAGGCTGAGCTTTTAATATGAGACGCGGCCAGCGCGTCGGAAAGAGGCAAGTTTGAAAGTAAACTTTCAAATCTACCATGATGACGCAGCGAGTGCGTCAGAAAGAGGTAAAAATGGACCATATATCAAGAAGGGATGCCCAGCTTCCCTATATCTCGGACGAGAGGGTTTTTGAGGAACAAAAGAGAGCTAGAAGGCTGACCCAGGAGCTAAATACGGTGGACAGGTCGGATTTTGAGCGGATCGGGCAGATCGTGAAGGAGCTGCTGGGTAAATCGGAAGGGGCCATGATCAATCCCCCCTTTTACTGCGACTACGGCAGTCATATTGAGGTGGGCAGGAATTTCTTTGCAAACTACAACTGTACCATCCTGGACGTGGCAAAGGTCATTATCGGGGATAACTGCCAGATGGCCCCCAACGTGGCCATCTACACCGCCGGGCACCCCGTACACCCGGATACAAGGAATACCATGTATGAGTACGGCATTGAAGTGGTGATCGGGGACAATGTGTGGATCGGGGGAAATTCTGTCATCTGCCCCGGGGTGCATATCGGCAGCAATACGGTGATCGGGGCAGGCAGTGTGGTCACTAAGGATATTCCCGCCTGGAGCATTGCCGCCGGAAACCCCTGCCGGGTAATTCGCGCCATCACCGAGGCGGACAGAAAGCTGTACTTTAAGGACAGGGAGTTTGACCAGGCGGCCTGGGAGGATGTGCAGAGAATCCAGAGTGCCTGGCAAAAGCAGGAAACAGAAACGAAGGGAGATGATATTGATGGATAGAATAATTAAGTCCATGGAGGAAACATATCTTGCGCCCTCCCTCGCACTTGTGGAGGATGTTTTTACAAAATGGGCCAACCCTGGGGAGGGCAGGCTGGTGCGCAGCTTGGTAGAGGAAATTCGGGCGAAAAAATACTATGTTCCCCAGCTGGAGCTGATCATGGTGAATGAAAATGATGAGATCATGGGTTATGCCATGTTCTCCCGTTTCCATATACAGGGCAGATATGAGGATGAGCTGCTGATTTTAACCCCAGTGGCGGTAAAAACTGAGCTTCAGCGCCAGCATATCTCGAAGGAGCTGCTGGAATATGGCTTTGAAAAAGCCCGGGAGCTGGGCTTTAAGGCGGTTCTGGTGGAAGGTGATCCCCGCAATTATACCCCCAGGGGCTTTATGCCCAGCTACAAATTTGGGATTGAGGCGGGGCCGAAGGTGAAGCTCCCCAGCCCGGACTGCCTGATGGTAAAGGAGCTTAAAGAGGGCGCCCTGGCGCATATGCATGGTCTGGTGGACTACTCCTTTTATGAGGCGCTTAGAGAAGAATAGATATCAATAAATATGTTATATGTGTATAGAATTGAGAGGAATATATATGGTATTACAGACAGAGAGGCTGCTCCTTCGCCGTTGGGAGGCTGCAGACGCAGAGGATTTATATGAGTATGCCAAGGATCCGGCTGTGGGCCCCATTGCAGGCTGGCCGCCCCATCAGAGCATTGACGAAAGCCGGGAGGTTATAAAAAATGTATTTTCCGGTGCACAAGCCTACGCCATATGCCTAAAATCTGACAACAGGGCTATCGGCGCCATAGAGCTAATATTGATGGGGCGCTCAGACCTGGCAGAAAGGGAGGATGAGTGTGAGCTGGGCTACTGGCTTGGAAAGCCCTTCTGGGGACAGGGCATTATGCCGGAGGCTGCACGGGAAATGCTGTGCCACGCCTTTGAGGATCTGGGAATGCGCAAGGTCTGGTGCGCATACTACGATGGCAATCTGAAATCAAAGCGCGTGCAGGAGAAGGTGGGTTTTAAGTATCAGTGGACCACCCAGGGCGTGGATGTCCCCCTGATGCACGAGAAGCGAACAGGGCATGTAAACTGCATGACCAGAGAGGAATGGGAGGAGCGATAGACTAAAAAAGGAGACAATTTCGAGAATGAAAACAATTTGGGGGCGGTTCTGGCCCTTGACTATGCAATCCGGCATAAAGAGAAGGCTGCCGCGCTTGTTCTGATGGGTGTACAGTATAAGGTTCCGGCTTTGCTCATAGATTTTCAGAATCTGATATTTCGCTGTATGCCAAAGAAATCCTTTAATAGTATGGGTATAACTAAGCATGAGGTTATTCGGCTGTCCCATTCTATGCGGTCTCTGGATTTCACTTCCAGGCTGAATGAAATAAAATGTCCGGTGACGATTATCTGCGGAGAGAAGGACAATGCGAACCTGAAAGCGTCAAGACAGCTTAAAGAGCGCTTGCCAACGGCTGAATTACATATCATTCCCGGTGCGGGGCACGAGATCAATAAGTGTGCCCCGGAAGCCATATCCGCTATATTTAAGAAGGATTAAAGCGTGGTGGTATCAAATTAAAGCCAATATTTTTGGAGGTAATTTTATATATTTTTTATAGATTAAAAACTGATGGTTTTCAGTTTTCCAGGGGTATCAGCAAAATAATAATTTCTACTTATGTAGACTAGAATAATTGTTAAAAGCATATAAAACGGAACCCCCTGCATTGCCTTGCAGACATTATATGTAGGAATATATAAATGCCATAATAAAATTTTTATGACATACGCTAAAAAGGGCACTTGATTTCAAGCGCCTTTTTTAGTGGTGCGCCTGGCGGCGCACGTTTCTTAAGGGTGTAAGTCCCAAATCCACCCGGTAGCGGGAAGGATATAGCCGAAGGCAAGGGTGTCCATCGTGAGGTGGAATCTGAAGGAAGCCGGATGTGGGGAACCTACTAACCCACGGGCAAACCTCTGTGTTAGGACGTCACTCTGATAGCGGAATATATATTTCTCACGGCTTTGCTTTGCGGTACGCCTAGAGCGAAAGCCGTGAGAAAATGAGA
>CALWLH010000039.1 GCA_944381475.1 uncultured Lachnospiraceae bacterium
GCCATCGAGTATATAAAGGCTGACGAGGCATACAGGCAGACCCTGGCCATGCTGGTGGAGGTGGAGAACCTGGAGGAGCGTCAGAAAAGCATGGTGGAATGGCCGGACGTCCGGCAGATTCCCCATATTTTTGTAAGGCCGCTGATAGCCGATGAGGAGCGGGCCTTTGACGGCGATGAAAATGCAGAGAATTACAGCGCCAATTATATTACTGTGGATGAATTTCGCGCCCTGCTGAAGGAGCTGTATGTGAACGACTATGTGCTGGTAAGCCTCCACGATGTGGCCAGTATGCAGGAGGTAAAAGGAGAAAATGGCACAGAGGAAAAGATTCAGTGGGGTTCTATTTACCTTCCGGAGGGGAAAAAGCCCATTGTGCTTTCTGAGGAAAATGTGTGCTATACGGAGGCCATGGCAGAGGATGGCTTTGCCAGCAGATTGGTGCTTCTGGAGGACGGGACCCTCACATGCGCCCTGCAGGATGGGGATACAATCACCTGGGGCGCCTATGATGTGGTTCCTGTTCTGGAGGAGTTTATAAGGGAGCATCCGGATTTTTCCTATCGGGGAGCAAGAGCGCTTTTGGGCATATCAGGTATAGACGGCGTGCTGGGGTATCACACCTCCTATCTGTATATGGACGAGGCCTCCTATGTGGATGACACTGCAGAGGCCAGAAGGGTTGTGGAGCATCTGAAGGAGCTGGGGTATGAATTTGGCTGCAATGGCTATCATTACACCAGTGTCAGCGAGGCGGACATGGATGAGGAAACCTTTCTGGCAGAAATGAACAGCTGGATGAACGAAACCGGATCGGTTGTTGGGAGAACGGATATTTTTATTTTTCCAAATGGCGCAGACGTGGGGGACTGGCGCTATTACAGCGGCGGGAGATACGAAACTCTCAAAAGGCTGGGATATGATTATTTTATCAATATGAATGGATCGGAGGCCAGCTGGAACCAGATCCTGGACGCCTATGTGCGCCAGGGAAGAAGATGCATATGCGGGGAAACCCTGTACGGTGATACCCAGGGAGGGACAGCCTATGCGGATCTTTTCGACGCATCTAAGGTGCTGGATCCGGAAAGGCCAGTTCCCGCAGGAGGAGAATAAACAGACAGCTGGAGGGAATAAGACTAAGGGAAGATATGAAAAAAAAATATCTGAAGAGTTTTTTCTGCGTTCTTTTGTGCCTGACGGCAGTTATAGTCCTTGGCGCAGCGGTTTTTTATCTGCTGGAAATAAAGCCCCGCATCAATGCGGCTCAGGCAATAGGGAATGCTTTTGCAAAACAGACAGGTGACGGGAATATTCTAGAGCTGAATCTGGAGGATGGACAGAAGATTTTGCTGGATCTTGGCAGTGATGACCGGCTGGATGGTATGGTCATCAGTGATCACGCAGCGTATGATGGCCTGGAATTTGGTTATATGCCGGAGGGTATATGGATCCGGCTTCAGGAAGTCAGCAGCAGGTATTATCTGCTGCCATGGACGGATGATGTGGGTGAACAGATAGGGGAGAGCCCCCTGGTCTCTATTCTTGGATTGGATCAGGAACAGAAAGCCAGCCTGACAGAGGGGCTTCTGGGGATGCGCTCAGCCTTGCTGGAGGATGAACCCTATGAGTTTTCTCCCACGCCCCTGAACCGAATCCTGGGTTTGGAGGGACTGAAGATGGATATTCTGGATTTATACCGGGGCATATCCTTCAGAAAGGAGGGAACTGAGGACATAAACGGGGGCGATGAAACGCTCTCCTGTACAAAATACGGAATTGATATCTCCAAAGAATATGTAAAGCCGCTTCTGAATACGGAAGGAGCGGGAGAAATACTGAAAATATTGGGGGATTATCTGGGGGATATTTCACTGGAAATTTACCTTTATCAATCGGAGCTGATATATATGGAGATCCAAACCAGTCTCTTGTTCATGCCTTTGTTAAGTCTTTCGGATTTTGCATCAGGAAACTATGAGGCCATGCTTCACAGGCTCAGCCTCTCGGCCATCCCCCTGCAGGGAAGTATATCGGTATCTCCTCAGGGGATGATGGAGACAGAGGTTCAGATCACTGCAGATGGTTTCTCGGCAGATACATCCTTTACCTGGAGGATGGTGGAACAGGATGGCGCATGGAAATATGAACCGGATCAGACCTTTAATATATTTCAGGCAGGTTATCTGGAATTGCTGCTTGAGGCAGGAAAATGGGAGGAAGAGCTAAATGGAAAAGGCATTGATTAAATGGCCTGGAGGAAAAACAGGGGAACTGGAAAAAATTCTGCCCCTTGTACCGGAGTATGACAGATATATCGAGCCTTTTTTTGGCGGAGGAGCAGTTTTTTTTGCGCTGGAGCCAAAAAAGGCGGTGATCAATGATATTTCCAGAAACCTGATGGAATTTTATGTCATGATCAAAAATCAGGATCAGCAGCTGAAAAGCTTTTTGGAAGCCTATCAGGACAGCTTTTCAGGCTTGCAGGTGGTGGCAGAGCTGGCTTATCAAGAGCTTTACTCTGGTTATCAGATATATATGAAAGGACAGTGCAATGAGGATGAGCTGGCTCTTTTTGCATCGGAGGCGGTGGAGAAGCGCTTTAAACAGATTATGGACAGCTTTTCGCTCCCCCTTGTTCTGTCCGAAGAGCATTTTAAGGCACAGCTTGTAAAAAATCTCTCAGATAAGCTGCTTCGCACAGCAGGATACGAGAAGAAAAAGGGCCCTTTAAAAGACAGCGACCGCATTGACAATTTTATTACAGGCTTTACCTCCGGCTACTACATGTATTTCCGGGATGTATATAATGATATCTGTCTGAACAGAGGTCCCCTGATGGGAGCAGCCTACAGCGCGGCCAATTTCTACTTTGTACGGGAATACTGCTACGGTTCCATGTTTCGCTATAACAGGGCGGGAGAGTTCAACATTCCCTACGGGGGCATCAGCTATAACCGGAAGAATATGCAGATAAAGATTGACAATATTTTTAATGAGGATATCAAAAATCTGTTTTCAGAAACGGAGATCTATAGTCAGGATTTTGAGAGCTTTATGAGAAATGTTCCTATGACTGAACGGGATTTTATGTTTCTAGATCCTCCCTATGACACGGATTTTTCCGACTATGAGGGAAGGGATTTTGTAAAAAGGGATCATGAACGTCTGGCAGTGCTTTTGTCAGAGACAAAGGCAAGCTTCTTGCTTGTGATAAAAAATACGGAGTTTATTCATCGGCTGTACAGAGATCAATTCCGCATTCTTACTTTTGAAAACAGATATTCCTACAATGTAAAAAGCAGAAATGACCGGGAGGCCCAGCATTTGATTGTGACGAATATCGTCCATAAGACGAATTGCTGATACCATGTCTTGGGGTGTGGATAATATAAAGTACAAGAAAATGCTTGTAAAATAATTCAAAGAATAGTATGATGTGTATTGCTTTTTATCACAGCAATCGGTCAGCGACCTGTTTTTGAGGTCTATAGATATATTATACTTTAGATTTTACATTTGGTTAAATTTGCTTGCTTTTTACTCGATAGAGTGATATAATGAAGCGATAGTATAAAGGTATATATGACAAAAACTGTTTGATTTGTAAAAATTTTAATGGTTTTGGCCGTTTGTTTATGGCCATCACATAAAATTTATTTGAAGGAGGCAGGTTTATGGCTTTTTTTGACAAGCTGCAGGAGGTAGCAAAGACAATTGGAGAAAAGACCAGCGAGACGATGAGGGTTGTGGGGGATAAAACCAGTGATGCTGTGGAAATTACAAAGCAGAAGGCGAAGATTTCTCAGGAAAAATCAGCGATTCTGGATTTAAAGAAGCAGATTGGCGAGCTGATCTGGAATAGATATTCAGAGGGTGAGCAGGTCTCTGAGGATATTGCCGCTCTCTGTGAGTCCATCAAGGAGCATTATTCTGCTATTTCCGCTGCTGAGGCTGAGATTGAAAATGTAAAGAATAAGACGGCTGATATTGGAGAGACTACGAATGATGCAGAGATTCTGCCGGAAGAGGATTCTGTTGAAACTGTGATTGAAACAGATAGCCCAGAGAGTGATACGCAGGAATAACTTCTTCAGATTTGTAGGTTCCCAAGTCATACATGCCATGCTTGCATGGCATGTATGACCTTTTGACCCTGATGTTATCATATTCATATAATATATGTAATGAGGAAAACTTGATGTTACAATGCAATATTGACTTAAATGGAAAAACCGTTTTAATAACAGGGGCTGCTGGGTTTATCGGTTCAAATCTGGCTTTGAAATTACTTCAAGCAATTGCATCTATACGAATTATCGGAATAGATAATTTAAATGATTATTACGATGTTCGTCTGAAGGAGATGCGCCTGAAGGAACTGGAACAATATGATAACTTTATTTTTGTAAAAGGTACCATTTCAGATAAGAACATCGTGACAGAATTATTTCAAAAGTTTAAGCCCCAAATTGTAGTGAACCTTGCCGCCCAGGCTGGCGTGCGCTATTCTATTATCAATCCAGATGCCTATGTGGAGAGCAATTTAATTGGCTTTTACAACATTTTGGAAGCCTGCAGACATTCCTGTGATCATGGGGAAGAGGGGGTAGAGCATCTTGTTTATGCCAGCTCCTCCAGTGTTTACGGGGCAAATACAAAGGTGCCATATTCTGTGGAGGATCAGGTGGATCATCCGGTTTCACTCTATGCCGCAACAAAAAAGTCCAATGAGCTTTTGGCCCATGCATATGCAAAGCTGTATAATATCCCTTCTACAGGTCTGCGCTTTTTTACCGTTTACGGACCTGCGGGAAGACCAGATATGGCATATTTTGGTTTCACAAATAAACTGCTGGCGGGGGAGACAATCAAAATCTTTAATTACGGCAACTGCAAACGGGATTTTACTTATATAGATGATATCGT
>CALWLH010000040.1 GCA_944381475.1 uncultured Lachnospiraceae bacterium
CCGCTGCAAGAGGGCGGATCTGGTTGATGTCACGTCCGTCAGGTCTCTTGTGATCCTTTAAGATCATCTTGCGGACTGTCTTTTTCTGGAATTTGTATACGGCATCGCCTAAAAGGGGCAGCCACTCGGGATGGCTCTCTGCGTAGCGCTCCTCCAGCCTTGCGGTAATCTCTTTGATATTTTCTTCTCTCTTCTGCTTTTCGTCTGTAAAAACAGCTTCCTCCATGGCCTCGGGAGTGATGAACGCAACCATATCATCCCAAAGGTCTGCGGGGGTATCCACGCTCTCATAGGAGTGCTTGGGCTTGCCATTCTCTGCAACAATCTTGTCGATGAACTGGATAACCTGCTGATTTAAAGCGTGGGCGCCGTAAATGGCCTCGATCATCACATCCTCTGTCACTTCGTTGGCGCCTGCCTCGATCATGATCACCTTCTCACGGGTGGATGCAACAGTCAGAGCCAGGTCGGAAACCTTTCTCTCCTCGCTGGTGGGGTTGTAAACCAGCTTACCCTCCACAAGCCCCACCTGTGTAGCGGAAATAGGGCCGTCAAAGGGAATATCAGAGATGGATGTGGCGATGGAGCAGCCGATCATGGCGGTCACCTCCGGCGGGCAGTCCGGATCCACACTCATAACCATGCTGTCAAGGGTCACATCATTTCTATAATCCTTGGGGAAGAGGGGACGCATGGGGCGATCAATGACGCGGCTTGTCAAAATGGCGTGCTCGCTGGCCTTTCCCTCTCTTCTGGTAAAGCCTCCGGGAATTTTTCCCACAGCATACATTTTCTCCTCATACTCAACGCTTAGGGGGAAGAAATCGATTCCCTCCCGGGGTTTGTCCGATGCAGTGGCAGTACACAGCAACGTGGTGTCTCCATAGTGCATGAAGGCTGCACCGTTTGCCTGAGCTGCTACTCTGCCGATGTCCACCCGAAGGGTTCTTCCGGCCAGCTCCATGGAATAAGTCTTGTACATTTCAATATCTCCTTTTTTATTATTATGAAAGATACCGAAACTACTGATAAACCCACCGGAGGATGGACTTATCAGTGGTCTCGGCGCTTATCTTTCATTTTTGCTGGGAATTTTGTTATGAAAAAGAGGTGAAGTTTCCTTCACCTCTTCATTTCATTGTTTGAACCAGAGATGAATTACTTTCTGAGACCAAGCTTCTCGATGAGTGCTCTGTATCCCTCGAGATCCTTCTTCTTCAGATAAGCAAGCAGGTTTCTTCTCTGACCAACCATCATCAGAAGACCTCTTCTGGAATGATGATCCTTCGGATTCTCCTTCAGGTGTGCATTCAGCTCCTGAATACGCTCTGTGAGCAGTGCGATCTGCACCTCAGAGGAGCCTGTGTCGTTAGGTGTTCTGCCATACTTTGCAATAATCTCTGCCTTCTTTTCCTTAGAAATCATGATTTCTAACCTCCATAAAAATAGTGTTGATGACTCACCGGACACTAAGGAGGGGGCTGGAGCGACCCGTTCCTGAGCATCGGCGAAAGCTCATACTGATGTATAGTAGCATATTTTGTTACAAATGTAAAGTATAAAATTTGGTATTTTACTGCTCCATCTCTCTCAGATAATCCAGGTTTTTTGTGATCATCTCGTTTCTCTGGGCCACGCACGCAACGCTCCTTAAAGGATCACTGGGGGTATTGAATACATAGTCCACCAGTTTCCCGATGGTGGTGGTGGCCACATGCATCCGGGTGTCGGAGGAGGCATAGTAGATATACACATCCCCGTTTTCCCTGGCGATGGCGCCGTTTGTAAATGTGACGTTTGACACATCACCCACACGCTCCTCGCCCTGGGGACCGATGAGCAGACCGGAGGGCTCTGCAATGACCTTCCATGGCTCCTTCAGGTCTGTGGCAAACGCATAAATGACATAGCGCAGTCCTGCAGCAGTGTTCCGAACGCCGTGGGCAATATGAATCCAGCCCTTCTCTGTCTTGATGGGAACTGCCCCCGCACCGTTCTTTACCTCGGTGATGGTGTGATATTTTCTCTTGCTGGTGATAATCTCCTCATCGATTACCGCATGGGTGATGTCATCGCAGAGGCCAAAGCCGATACCGCCGCCGGAGCCCGTGTCGATAAAATCGTCCATGGGTCTGGTGTAGAAGGCATATTTCCCATTTACAAATTCCGGATGAAGCACCACATTTCTTTGCTGAGGAGAATTTAAGGTCACCAGGTTTGGAAGACGCTCCCAGGTCTTTAAATCCTTTGTGCGGACAATTCCGGCGGCAGCTACCGCCGCAGACAGATCCGGGTTTGTCTGATCCTTGCTCTCGGAGCAGAATACGCCGTAGATATAGCCGTCCTCGTGCTGGGTCAGGCGCATATCATACACATTGGTCTCCTCAGGGCAGGTGTCCGGAAGAAGTATGGGGTAATCCCAGAACTCAAAGCCGTCAATGCCGTTGTCGCTTTCTGCAACTGCAAAGAAGGACTTTCTGTCATTGCCCTCCACCCGGACTACAAGGTAGTATTTGCCGTTTAAGTAGATGGCGCCGGAATTCATGGCTGCATTGATCCCTAGACGTTCCAGAAAATGTGGATTTGTCTCAGGATTGAAATCATATTTCCAGATCAGAGGCGCATGCTTTGCAGTCAGCACCGGGTACTGGTACCGGGCATAGATTCCGTTAGAGAAATCGGCCTTAAAGTTGTGCCTGTGAATCAGCTCCTCATAATCCTTTTGTAAATAATAAAACCTCGGATGGAGTTTTGGCTCCACGCCCCTCTTGATGATCTCTAAGCACATACGCCCATTGTGATAGGGGCATTTCCAGGGCTCCACGATGGGTTTTTCAAAGTCCGGCGTGTGATCCGGATTCATTCTCCAGTACCACTCTCCCCCCTCTCTGGGATCCGTCATGCGCTCCTGGATATAGGTCCAAATGTCACAGGCTGCGGCCAAGTATTCCTCTTTCCCGTCCCTCTGGTAGCCGTTGATGAAGCCAAGAACTGCCTCCGCCTGACCCCACCAGATTCGGTATTCATTGTCCACGCCCTTCTCACACTCATTTAACAGGGAATGCTCCCTGTAAGCGCGGTCGTAGATTTTTTTTGTCAGGTCTGCGGTGATCACATGCATACGGCGGGTGTAGTCCGGATCATTTAAAACCTCCGCGCCTCTGTCGATGAGCCAGGAGGATTCGATGTCATGACCATAGGAGTGGAGGTCGATGATACTGTTCATCTCCCTGTCAAAGAATACCTCCTGCCTGTGAAGCTCCGGATTATAAAGCTTCCTCTCCACCGTGTCAAAAATCCAGCGCAGACGTTCTGCCACCCGCTCATCTCCGGAAACCCGGAGAAGCTCTGTGTAGGCCTCCAGCACATGAAGCAGGGTGTTCATGGTCTTTTCCGCCATAACGCCGTTTTCTGAAAGCTTTTCATTGCTCTCGGGCCGGAAATCCACTGTAAATGCCTCCAGATAGCCAACCTCATCCATACACCTGCTCTCGATCAGATCAAACAGCTGGAATGCTGTGTCCAAAGCCTCCTTCTTCCCTGAAGCATCGTAATAGGATGCCAGGGCGTAGATGGCAAAGGCCTGATTGTAGGTATGCTTGATGCCGTCATAAACGCTGCCGTCATAGTTTAAGGACCAGAAAACGCCCCCGTTTACATGGTCGATGCAGTGATTGATCATAAAGTCATAGGCGTGGTCCGCGTATTTTAACAGCTCCTCATCCTTCAGCACCATGTAGGCATTGCTGTAAAACCACAGGATTCGGTTGTTTAGGATACAGCCCTTTACTGCTTTTTTGTCAACCGCAAGATTACTGTCCACCCAGCCGTAAAATCCGCCAAACTCCTCATCCTTTAGGCTGTTCCAGAAGGGCAGGATTTTCTTTGTCAGATGTTCCCTTACCTCAGAAATAAACATTGTTTTATCTCCTTCAAATTCATGATACACCAGAAAGGCTGCCGGGAAAGCAGCCTTTCAAATTTATTTAGCGGCGTCCTGCATCCGTGTCATCCCAGCGGGTTACGCTGTGCTCCTTGATGTAGGAAACAATCTTGTCTGCCTCTGTGAAGGCCAGTCCCACGTAGCTGTCAGCGCAGCCATAGTAGATAGCGATGCGCCCTGTTGCCCCATCGCAGATGGTAGCGCAGGGGAAGGTCACATTGGGAACAAAGCCCCGCTCCTCATACCACTCCTCGGGAGTTAAGAGGAAGTTCTCACAGCGGTACTTCACAATGGAAGGATTGTCGATATCCAGGATAGCGCCGCCGATGGAGTAAACCAGGCCATTGCAGGTTCCGGAAACGCCGTGATAGAACAGCAGCCACCCTTCGCTGGTCTCGATGGGCGCTGCGCCTCCGCCGATCTTTACAGACTCCCACCACTCGGAGCTTCTGCCCATCACATGACGGTGACGGCCCCAGTATACCAGATCCGGGGACTCGCTTAAGAAGATGTCGCCAAACGGAGTATGTCCACTGTCTGAAGGTCTGGACAGCATCATGAACTTGCCATTGATCTTTCTTGGGAACAGTACGGCGTTCCTGTTAAAGGGAACAAAGGGATTCTCAACGCGGGTAAAGGTTTTGAAATCCTTGGTCTTTGCCATCTGGATGGCAGCGCCGTAGAAATCGCCGCACCACATGGTATAATATGTATCGTCAATTTTCACAAGGCGGGGATCATAGGCATAGTTTGGCTGGAAATCATTTCCATCCTCGTCTACAAAATGAATCTTTTCCTCGTCGAAGGTCCAGTGGATGGCGTCCTCGCTGCGTCCCAGGTAAATATAGGGAACACCGTTCACCTGCTCTCCCCGGAATACGCCGATAAATTTCCCCTCATAGGGGATGACGGCACTGTTAAAAATTCTTGCCACATTCTTAACAGGATTGCGGCCGATGATCGGGTTATCCGGATATCTCCACACGGGAGCATTTACGATTCCTTCCGGCATCTCCACCCAGGGCATGTTGGGAACATTGTCACAGATTAATTTTACGTTGCTCATAACTTCTCTCCTTTATATTTTTTAGGACTTTCGTCCCAATTTACGTGGAATGTTTTTCATATATAAAACACATTTAATATGCCTTCCGGCGCATGGAGGATTCACGAATCAGCAGGTCTGTGGAGACATAGATCAGCTCCTTTGGCGCCTCCGGATTCCCCATGCGCTCCAAAAGCTGGGAAGCCAGCCTTCTGCCCATGCTTTGATTATGCACCGCCACAGTTGTCAGAGAAGGGCTTAAGATTTCCGCAGCCTCACTGTCGTCAAAGCCTGTTATGGATATATCCTTAGGAATTTGAAGGCCAATGCTGCGCAGCTTGCTATAAACATCCTTAGCGATGTCATCATTAGCGCACAAAATTGCATCGGGGATATAGGGAAAGCTGTCGATAACCTGGGATATTTCCCCCATATCATAATAGCGGTTTTTACTGTGTGAAATATATAAAAGCTGATCCCTTTCACTTATTCCGTGCTCCGTAAGCGCTGCCCTAAAACCCTCATAACGGTCAGCTATGGAACGGCAGTAGGTTGTGTCTCCAATAAAGCAAAATCTGCTTAATCCCTGCCTGATCAGCTGCTCCGTCAGGGCTCTCATGCTGTGATATCCTTCTGCCATGATCACATCCCCATGCCGTAGATACAGCTCACAGTGTACCGGACTGTCCAGAAAAACAGTTGGAATTCCAGCTTCCATCAGCCGGTCGATATAGCCGGTATCAAAAACGCTCATGACAATGATACCTGAGATCTGATCCTGCTCTTCAAAGGGAAGGACATGGTCTTTCATATCCCCATCGCTAATCACCTTAAGCTGAAGTGAAATATGCTGCGCATTCAGTATATCTGAAATGCCAATAATAATCCGGTTCCAGAAGTTTGAAGTTTCGCGTTTTGAGAGAACCAGTACATTCATCTGGCGGGTTGTCAGCAGCTCGGATGCTGTTTCCTCCGGCATCTTAATCCGGTACTGCGGATATCCCATTTCACAGGCGGTCCTTATTACCTGCAATCTGGTTTCCGGTGCAACTGCGTCGCTGCCGGACAGGGCTTTTGAAACTGTATTGCGGGACAGTCCTAATTCTCCTGCGATCTCCTGTATTGTAACCCGTTTCATATGCCCTCCAATTCCGATATACAAATGCACAAAATGCACATTGAGCAAATAATGATTGGCATCCTCTTTTAAAGATAAGAACAATATACAGTATTATAGCGCAAATGTCAATGATATTTTACACATTATTGACATAAAGTGCATTTTGATGCATGTGCAAAATGCACTTTATGCACTATTCGTACGTTCCTGCATTTGGCACGTCCGGCCTTTTTAAATAAATATAATCCCGCACGGGCGTCATATCAAGAATTACATGATCTCTGCCCACCTGAGCCACACTGACAGAAATCTCCTCGGGAGTGCTGCTCATGGAAGCAACCAGCAAATGTTTTGAAATAAAAATGGTTTCGATCTGATCATCATCCACCAATATCTTGCTGAATTCATTAAAATTTTCACCGGCCACATAGAGATATCCATTCTTATAGGTAATCTCAGAAATGGATATGGGATATAATCCCAGATCCATGTCCTGCTCTTCATAGGGTTTTACTCCGCCATAGACCAGTTGATCCCCATAGAGCATGTCATACTCAAGAGCGTTCAGCTTCTCTATATACATATCCTCCTCAATATCGCCATTAAGGTACATTTGGTGGTAACGGCAAAGAATTCCCTTGTGAAAACCCAGCTTGTCGCAGACTGAGGCCATAAGCTGATATGCCTCCAGATCCCGGTCTTTTTTCTCCAGTCCCAGATTATCCCAGACCACATAATTTGTTAAATACAGGTCACCGCTTTCCAGCATATCCTCCGTCAGCTCCAGTGCGGGTAGATGATCTCCAAAC
The DNA here is from genome assembly GCA_944381475.1 of uncultured Lachnospiraceae bacterium. Taxonomy (GTDB): domain Bacteria; phylum Bacillota; class Clostridia; order Lachnospirales; family Lachnospiraceae; genus UBA4292. Next base: position 6,918 of record CALWLH010000040.1, read on the forward strand.
AGAACCAGTACGCATTCTTCTCCGCTTGCGGTAAGCGCGTCCACCAGTCCCTCCAGGAACATGTCCATCTCATGCAGCTGATGTATATAATAGAGGTATGGCTCATACATTTCCATGTTTTCCATGGCCAGGATATCAATCTCAGGATCCTCCACCAAGGTCTCGTAGGGATAAGCGCCATGTCCCTGCACGGAGATGGTGTAAATAAAAGCGGGATTCTCCTCGCTCTCCATAATGGTGGTAATATATTGCGTTAAGCATTTATCCTCCGCCCAGCCGGTTTCGGTGTATGTCAGGTCATACATATACTCAACAGGTACAAAGCAGGAAAAACCAAGCTTCGGAAAAATCTTGTTGCGGTCATAAAATGTTCCCTCATTGTTATGGACGGCATAGGTACTATAGCCGAGAGAAGCCAGATTATAGGCGGCGCTCTCACATGCAGTGTCCTGAAGAATAGTCTTATATGGGTATTCTCCAGGTCCAAAGGGATCGATATTCATTCCTGTAAGGACTTCAAATTCTGAATTTGCCGTACCCGCCCCCACGCTGGGCATGGAAAGATAGCCGGAGGAATACTTTTCACAGAGTGAGCGGAAAAAGGGAATGGGGTCCTCAGTAAGCTCCAGCCCCTTCACCTGTGTTACATCAAAAAATGATTCAAGCTGTACCACAATAATGTTCGGCATATTTTCTGACTCATCCGGGCTGTCATTTGAGGAGGCTCCCTGCTGCTGTTCCCCTGAATGAGAATTTTCAGATTCTCCCGTGGTTTCAGGCTCCCTGGTATCTGTCTCCTCTTCCTGGTCTTTGATCACCTCCTGAATAACATTGTCATCCACCAAGGTTTCGTCATAGTCCTGGGGCTGTTTGATGCCTGTGTTCAGCAAAGTATTGACAAAACAGTAGGGAACGCCATATTCCTGGTATGCCTCCCCGATATTCCCATAACTGGTGGGGAGCATTCCTGCAAATGTGGCAATTTCATTAAACACCAGCGTAACAAAAAATATTAACGCAATAAATCCCGCTGTTTTCAAATATCTGATATTGCCCTGAACCCTTGGCGCCCGCACAAAGATAAAAATAAGACCGATTACCGCGGCAGCAATTCCAAGGACTAAAAGCGCGATCCCCCATACTCCCAGATAGTCATATGCCAGGGAACACGCATATTTGATCAGCATTAGATCCTGTGCGGTAAAGGGCGTAGTTCTGAAACGCAGCAATACGCCATTTGTGATGCCAATCCCAAGCCAGATTATCCCGACAGCCGCGAAGGCGAATAAGCGCTTTCTGAACAAAAACGCCAGGGACAATACACAGAGAATGATCATCACATTAAAAGCAAAGATTGCAGGTTTACGGCCGATGAAAGCCAGCGCCTTCAACAGCGACCCCCTGCCCATGGTTTCTATAAAAAGCTCAAGAAAAATCCCCGCCAAAAGCCAGACAAGAAGATTCGATCTTCTGTCGGAAAGCTTTAATACTCTTTTTGTTTCTGTTAAAAATCTTGAAAGCATAATCTTCCCATCCTTAAACCTGAGAAAAGTTTAGCACCGTCAAAAGATTTTGTAAATAGGAAAACTTGACATTCATATTTATTGAGATTATAATGTGGTACCAGGATGACGGGGGATTTTTCAGCTAAGCCAGAAGGCCCCTGCACGACCCATTCCATGCCCAGAACGCCGTGCACAAATGGGTAAAACGCAAATTTATACTTGAAAAGAGGAACGACATATGAGTTTCACATTTATTGAGAAACTGCCTACTCCGGCTCAGATCAAGGAGGAATTTCCTGTGCCTGAGGAGATTAAGCAAATCAAGGCAAAGAGAGACAGAGAAATCGCCGACGTCATTACCGGAAAAAGTGATAAATTCATGGTGATCATTGGCCCATGCTCTGCGGACAATGCGGATTCTGTATGCGATTATCTGAACAGGCTGGCAAAGGTCAATGAAAAGGTAAAGGATAAGCTGGTTATTGTCCCCCGTATCTACACCAACAAACCCCGCACCACGGGCGAGGGCTACAAGGGTATGGTACATCAGCCAGATCCCGACAAGAAGGAGGATATGCTGGCAGGGCTTCTTGCTATCCGCCACCTTCACATCCGTGCAGTTCAGGAATGCGGGATGACCTGTGCCGATGAAATGCTCTACCCTGAAAACTGGCAGTATCTCACAGATATATTGTCCTATGTTGCAATCGGCGCGAGAAGTGTCGAAAATCAGCAGCACAGGCTGGTAGTCAGCGGAATGGATGTTCCCGCAGGTATGAAGAATCCCACCAGCGGAGACCTGTCTGTCATGATGAATTCTGTCTATGCGGGTCAGCAGCCTCATCATTTTATCTTCCGCAGCTGGGAAGTTACATCAGACGGCAATCCCCTGACTCACACCATCCTGCGAGGTGCTGTGAACAAGCATGGTCAGGCCATTCCCAACTACCATTATGAGGATCTGATGCGTGTATATAATATGTATGCGGAGAGAACGCTGAAAAATCCCGCCTGCATCGTTGACGCAAATCATTCCAACTCCAACAAGCAGTATAAGGAGCAGATACGTATTGTCAAGGAAGTGCTTCACAGCCGCACCCATTCCGATGATATCAGAAAGCTGGTAAAAGGCGTGATGGTTGAAAGCTACATAGAGGAGGGCTGCCAGAAGATCGGCGAGCATATCTATGGAAAATCCATCACAGACCCCTGTCTTGGATGGGAGGATACGGAGCGACTGATATATGAAATAGCAGAGCGCGCTTAAGGGCTCTGATAAAATACCCCCGGGCAAAAAAGCCCCGGGGGGATTCTATTTCAGCAGCTCCAGCAGCTCCTCTCTGCCGAGGGAAGCTATGGAGGTCTGCTCTCCGCTCAGGATATCATTGGCAAGCTGTTTTTTTGCATCCTGCAGTCCCATGATCTTATCCTCGATGGTATCCTTTACAATCAGCTTATACACATTCACTGTATTTTTCTGTCCAATGCGATGGCTGCGGTCAGTGGCCTGGTTTTGGGCAGCCACATTCCACCAGGGGTCATAATGTATGACAATATCTGCCGCGGTAAGGTTCAGACCTGTCCCGCCAGCCTTTAGGGAAATAAGAAAAACCGGTGTCTCATCCTCCTGAAAGGCATTTACCAGCTCAAGCCGCTCCCTTGAAGGCGTCTCTCCCGTCAGCATGTAATATTTTATGCCGTTCTTTTCCAGAACCTCTGCGATAATCTGCAGCATGGATGTAAACTGGCTGAATATCAGCAGCTTATGCCCTCCTTCAATCCCCTGTTCCACCAACTGCATACAGGCATCCAGCTTCACGGAGCCGGAGGTGTAATTTTCATAAACCAGGGATGGGTCGCAGCAAATCTGGCGCAGTCTGGTCAGTTCCGCCAGGATCTGAAGTTTTCCGGAATTATAGGAGGCGTCGGAGGCGTTATTCAAACTGGATATCAGCCGGTTCGTTACAGCCGCATAGAGCCTTTTCTGCTCTCCGTCCATCTGTGAATAAACAACATCCTCCAGCTTATCCGGAAGCTCCTTTAGAACATCCTTTTTCAGCCTTCGTAAAATAAAGGGAGAGATCAGCTTGTGAAGCCTCTTGAGCGGCTCATCCTGATGTTCCTTTACCACGGGGGTCTCAATGACCGCCTTAAACATCTGGTATGAATAGAGGTATCCAGGCATCAGATAGTCAAAAATGCTCCAAAGCTCGCTGAGTCTGTTCTCAATGGGCGTACCGGTCAGCGCAAATTTGGTATCCGCCTGAATCTCCTTTACTGCGTGGGCCTTCTGCGTATTCTGGTTTTTTATAAACTGTGCCTCATCCACAATCTGAAACAGAAAGCGGCAGCTTTCATAAAGCTCTATATCTCTCCTGAGCACGTCATAGGAGGTTATAAGCACATCGGAGCTTTTATAGTCCTCTATGATCTGCCGCCTCTCCGACTGCTCCCCGTTCACAATTCGGCACTTCAGGGATGGGGCAAAGCGGATAAATTCATTGTACCAGTTGTAAACCAGCGACGCCGGGCAGCATACCAGTGAGGTATGCTCCTCTTTCTGACAGCTTAAAATCAGGGCAATGATCTGAATGGTTTTGCCAAGCCCCATATCATCCGCCAGTATGCCCCCGAAGCCGTACTCATGGAGCGTTCTCAGCCATTGGTAGCCATCCCGCTGATATCCTCGAAGGTTTGCCTGCAGCATCTCTGGTACGGTATATTCCCTGTTTTTTTCAGGCTGAAGGGAGCGGATCAGATTTCTGTATAGATCATTGGTCTGCTTTTCAATTCCAATATTGTCACCCACAACCTGATCAATGTAAAAGGCACGGTTTTTTGGCAGCTGAACCCCCTTCGTAACGGATTTGTTTTTCAAGCGCAATCCATCAATCAGATCACCCACCGCCGTAAGTGTACCTTGGTCATCTTCATCTTTAAAGCGAACAAAATCCCCATTTTTCAGTCTGAAAAAATGTTTCTTTGCCCGGTATCCTGCAAGAAGCGCGTTAAGCTCATCGCTTGTCATTCCCCCGGCGTCTATCTTTAAATCCAGCAGATCTCCCTGAACAGAGACCCCCACGGAAATCTTCGGCGTATGTGTTATGTGAACGGTCTTCATGGCGTCGGACACATAGACTGCGCCATACTCCATAAATTCAGCCAGACCATGATCAAGAACGCTAAAAATTTGTTCGTCATTATTTTGGATGATCAGCCTGTTTCTTTCATCCTTAAAATGAAAATACTTCCCTATCAGCTGGTCGATTCTGCTCTCCATAAGTTCATTCCGGACGATCTCCGTACTCTCCCCTGCCAGCGGGTTGAGCACCTCATCGCCGTATCGGAATTTGACATCGCATAAGAGCGTCTGCATATCAGGCATGTCAAAATAAAATGAAGCGTCAAGCTTCAAGGGCATAAATTCCCTCAGAGCACTGTCCTGTTCTTCAATTTGAAGGTGCTTTTGAATATACGGAAGCACATTTACGCAGAAATTAGCCGCATCCTGCTTAGAAAGGCTGATTCTGCTTCTGCCGCTGCCGCGAATAGTCTGTACGCTTTCAAGAAAAGCTGCGCAACTGCTGGAAAAATCCGGTGAGCAGCAGTATAATGTTGCGTTATCCAGTATATAGGTTCTTTTTACCCCCGGATACAGCTCCCATTCGCCCCTGGACACATCCACCAGAAGCCCCTGTTCACCCTGCTTTTGAAAGGAGAATGACAGCTTTGGATTTTCTTCTACAATGCTGAGACGTATTTGCCCTGCTCCGGTCTCCGCCTGAACAGTACGTCCCGCAAGAGCCGGAAAAAGATCATCCCGGTCAGAGGGGGTCATGGAAAAAAATTTTTCCCCATTATTTTGCGCTCGATCTCTTACAGAAAGGATATATCCAGCCTTCCTGCAAATAAAATAGAGAATTGGCAAATCCTCATCACAAAAAACCTGTTCCTCCGGAAGGATTTTTTCGCTCTTGCAAATTGCAAATTCCTCATGATTTGTATATGCATTATAAAATTCCAAAAGATTTTTTACAACATACAGCTTATTCATCCCTATTCTCAGGCCAACACGGGGAGCAAATATTCCCTTGAAGGAAATGACTGGCTCCAGATGAACAAGCTGTTCTTCGCCGTCGTTTCTTAATTTTAAGGAGCTGCTTGTTCTTTGCTGATAGATCTTCAGCATGGAGGCGAAATCCTTATCCGTCTCGACAGCCTCCTGGCGCATCCCCTGGTGATGCTCGATCCAGTAAAGCATCACTCCTACCTGGTGGGAGCAGAGGCCATTTTTTCCATTGCCGCAGGTACAGAAGGATGTAGTCACATAATCTGCTTCAGTCACTGTCCTGGTGAAAAAAATTCCGGAGGAACAGCGAACCGTTCCGGATATGGCAAAGGATGACGCATTGATACGCTCCTCATGGCTGACCTCTGCATTTCCTTCTTTATATAAAGCCAGCCCATCGCTATATTCACTATAGCTTCGGGCTGCAATAAAGATGGCACTCCGATCTAAATTCATATGCTTCGGGCACCTCCTGTAAATATAAGCCTGTATTACATACGGTCAGGAGCTTCAAAGCCAAGTATATTGATTGCGCAAAGCAGTACATCCTTGACCATGGAGATGAGCCTGATATAACCAAACATTTTATCCTGGTCAGGTTCTGCCAGAATTTTCGTCTCATTGTAAAAGCCGTTAAAAGCGTTTGCAAGTTCATATACGTAACCGCAAATACGGTGGGGAGCATCCTCAGCATAGGCCTGATCCATGCACTCGTTGAATTGGCTGAGTATCAGGCACAGGTTTTTTGCGCCTGCGCTTTGGGGAGCGCTGATTGACTGATCTCCCGGGAGTACATGACCTGATTCAGCAAATTTAGCAAGAATTGTCTTTATACGGACAATGTTGTATAGGATATAGGGGCCTGTGTTTCCGTCAAAAGAAGAGAAACGGTCAAGATCAAACACATAATCCTTGGATGCCTGATTACTCAGATCTCCGTATTTAAGGGCGGCAAGGCCAATGATACGGCAGGCTTTTTCCCTGTCATCTGAAGCATCCATGTGGCTGCTTTCCAGACTTTTTTCGTAAACAGCCTTGTTGATATCCTCTATCAGCCGTTCAAGGCGCATAACGCCTCCTTCACGGGTTTTAAAGGGCTTGCCGTCCTTGCCGTTCATGGTGCCAAATCCAAGAAACGAAAGCTGGGTCTCATCTCTTACGATGCCGCTTTTTCTTGCAGCCCGGAATACCTGGGTAAAATGCATTTCCTGACGCTTATCCACCACATAGAGCACCCTATCCGGATGAAAAAGCTTCTCTCGCTCAACCAAGGTAGCCAGATCCGTAGTGGGATAAAGAACAGCGCCATCCGACTTCATCAAAATGCAGGGAGGAATCTCCTTCGTATCCGTCTCTTCTTTTACATCTATGACCAGCGCGCCCTGGCTCTCATAGGCAAGCCCCTTGTCCTTCATATCCTGAATCATTGCAGGAATATAGGGCTGAGCATCGCTCTCCTTCTTCCACACATCAAAGGTTACGTTTAATTTTTCGTAATTCCGCTTTAAATCTGCTATGGAAACATTTAAAATATGCTGCCAGAGGGCCCGGTATCCCCGGTGATTATTCTGAAGCAGGTAAGTGGCATGATGCGCGCGTTTTGCAAACGCTTCGTCCGCCTTTGCCTTTGCGCTGGCTGTAGGATAGATTTCCTCCAGCTCACCGATGGTAAAGGGCGCCTCTGAGGGATATGCGCCTTCATAGGAAGAATCAAAATAAGGCAGCGAAGGCTGGCGGTCCCTCACCTCCTCTATGATCAGCCCCATCTGAAGCCCCCAGTCGCCCAGGTGCACATCGCCGATCACCTTGTTTCCATAGAACCGGTTTAATCGCTTCAGACATTCGCCGATGATGGCGGAGCGCAGATGCCCCACATGAAGAGGTTTTGCCACATTTGGGCCGCCGTAGTCGATAACGATGGTTCTCGGAGACGCATCTTTTTCACATCCAAATGTTTCGCTGTTCCACATCCTTGTAAGATAATCTGCAAGAAAAGCTCTGGAAAGCCGAATATTTATAAATCCCGGATTTACAGCCTCCACCATCTCAAATGCATGATTGTTTTCCAAAGCGCCCGCAACCTCATTTGCGATCATCATCGGTGCTTTTTTGTAAAGCTTTGCCCCTGCAAGACTCCCGTTGCACTGGAACTCACAAAGATCAGGCCGATTAGAGTGCGTACACTTTCCCAGCTTGGAATCATAACCGCAGGCGGCAAAGCCCTGGCTGACAATATCCGAAATAATATCCAAAAGTTTTTGCATTGCACATACCTCTTTCAAAATGATATTTGGGTCAAACGCCTTTTCCCCAGGATGCTGACGGATACTGTTCCGCTTCGCACCGTATAAATCCTGTAAAACATCATAAAATGGCTCCGCTTCGCGGAGCCTTAAAGAAGACGAACCTAACGTGTTACCTTCAAACGTCCCACCTCATCAGCGTCATTATCAAGATTATGCATTCTCCTATACATGCATATACTAAAATCAATCACATAATAAATGACCAGAACAAATGCCGTTATCTTGGAAAGAAATGGGGGTAATAACCGGACAATCTTTAGCATAAAGCTGCTGAGAAAATAGAAAAAAAACAGTCCGACAAATCCCCAGCCTATACTGGTTTCCAGAGAAATCATCCCCCGATAGTTAAAGGGCTTTTTGCTGTAATCCCACCAGAAGGCTCCAAAGAAACGAACCATCAGGTTGGCCGTTATGAGTTCTGCTATGGTTGCCAGCAATGCGCTTGCTATGTACAGCTGAACAGGAGACCCCAAAAAGGGACTTAAGATAACCGTGGCTATCACGGCGCAAAATCCATAAATCACGCAAATCGGGCCATGAACAAAACCACGGTTTGTTATGAGCCGTTTTTCTTCGAGAGAAAGCACCACGCATTCCAAACAGTATCCGAAAATACTGAACAAAAAAAACCAGTTAATAAGATCATATAATGGCATAGCCGCCATTGCTTTATATGAAGTATAAAAGGCTTCCAAAAATACCGATGGCTTCATCATTTCCTCCTTTCGACGTACCTGCTGCCTCATCTAGGCAGATTTGGAAGTAACCTTCCAAACATCCTCTTAGCAGTTCAAACAGATCTATGCGCCCACGCCCCTGCGTATGCGCTGGCTTAAGCGTAAAAATACTTCTGCAATACTGCAGTATTTGTCCGCAAAAGATACAATAAAGCCTTCTACAGACTTGGGAGGGATGATGGTAAGCGGCCACATGTGCTTCAAAATGATATCAGCCTCCAAAGGACTCAGCTCAAAATGCTCCTGCGCATTTAAGAGCGCTGTTTTTGGATGGGTAAAACCATGGAAATGCTCCCCGGTAAGCATGGCGTGCTGATGCCAGTCATAGAGAAAAAGATCATGCAGGAGTCCCGCTCTCGCACAGGCTACATAGTCAGCTCCCATCCTTCTGGCAAGGTTGTAGCTGAAATAGGAAACCTGAATACAATGGGCTCTGCAGCTGGTATCACCGTGCTGAGTAAAATTCTTCATCGACTGAAAAACAGGATGGGTAAAGATATCTGCAATGCAGCGGATATACTCTTTATCGGTATAAAAGGATTCAGTGTAAATCCATTCCAGATCCTTATCCCAGATTTTAAGTTCCTTTTTCATTCTTCGTCTCTCATTCCATGTAAGAAGCTCCAAGCACTTATACCCCCATCTGATGAAATTTTAATCACATCACAAACCACAGTTACTATAATAAATTATTCCCAATTTGTCAAAGGATTTTTTGCTGTTTAGGAAATTCTTAAAGAAATTGAAAAAAATTCTCAAATAAAGAGGAAGTTTGGAAGTAAACTTCCAAAGCTGCCATGATGACGCTGCAAGCGCATCAGAAAGAGGTAAAAATGTCATTAAAATGGGGAGCACAGCCTCCATGCTCCCCATACATATTATAATCACTCATTTACATTTTCCGGATCAGCCTCCGCCGACTCCTCCGCCGCATTTTCTGCTGCTTGGGCGGCCTTTCTGGCGGCCTCCTCCTCAAGCTTTTTCTTAGCCTCCGCCCGCTTTCTGGCGGCCTCCTGCTCTATGCGGGCTTCCTCAATCAGTTCTGCGTACATCTCCTCATATTTTCTGGCGGATGCATTCCAGGAGAAATCCTGCTTCATGGCACGTTCGACCATCTGCTGCCAGCGATAGCGGTAACGGTAATACACCTCCTTGGCGTATTCGATGATGGAAAACATCTCATGGGCATTAAAGTTTGCAAAGGAAAATCCTGTTCCTGTATTTTCTACCTCATTATATGCCTCAACGGTGTCCTTCAAACCACCCGTCTCCCTGACTATGGGAAGCGTACCGTATCGGAGACTCATCAGCTGGCTCAAGCCACAGGGTTCAAAGAGCGACGGCATGAGAAACGCGTCGCAGCCTGCATAAATCCTGTGGGAAAGAGCTTCCGAATAAAAAATATTGGCAGAAACATTTTCAGGATAGCGCTTGGCATAGTCCCGGAACATCTGTTCATACTGTCCCTCGCCTGTTCCTAAAATAACCAGCTGAATGTCCGATGTACAGATCTCATCCATCATATACTGAATAAGGTCAAACCCCTTCTGGGAAGTAAGGCGTGAGATGATGCCGATCATAAACACGTCCGGATCATCCTTAAGTCCCAGCTCCCTTTGAAGCGCCACCTTGTTCTTTACCTTTTCCGTGCGGAAATTGTCTGCGTTAAAATTTGCGGCAAGTACTTCATCCGTTTCCGGATTATACTCGTCATAATCGATTCCATTTACAATTCCCCGAAGGCGGTTAGACTTAGAGTATATCAGTCCGTCAAGACCCTCACCGTAAAATGGAGTCTGAATCTCCTTTGCGTAGGTCTCGCTGACGGTTGTGACAAGGTCGGAATATACTATGCCTCCCTTCAAGAGGTTTCCGTTATGATAGCTTTCCAGCTTATCCGGGGTGAAGTAGTAATCCGATAAACCGGTCATGTGTTTAATGGTATTCACATCCCAGGTTCCCTGGAATTTCAGATTATGAATGGTCATGATGGTTTTGATGCCCATGAAAAACATGTCACCCTGGAAGCTGTCATTTAAGTACACGGGGACAAGACCCGCCTGCCAGTCATGGCAATGGATAATGTCCGGACGAAAACCAATCAGAGGCAGACAGGAAAGCACCTGTCTGGAAAAAAATGCGAATTTTTCTATATCCTCATACATGTTGTGATAGGGCCACGGACCGCCAAAATAAAACTCACTGTCGATAAAGTAGAAATGAACACCCTCATATTCCATTTCCAACACACCCACATACTGATTTCTCCAGCAGAAATCAGTATAAAAATGAGTAACATAGCGCATCTGGGAACGGTATTTTTCAGGAATACACAGATACTTGGGCATGATAACGCGAACATCATACTGACTTTTATCAATATATTTGGGTAAAGACCCTATAACGTCAGCCAGTCCTCCGGTTTTAATAAAGGGCACACATTCTGATGCCACAAAAAGTACATTTTTCAAAGCCTTCCCTCCCATGTTTTAGTTATCAATTACTATGCTGCGGTAAATGATATCCGGGTTTTACACCCTTCAACCCTGATTTAAGTATATAGCATTTTGCATAAAAAGAAAAGACCTTTTTAAAGATTTTTTTGGAAACTTCACAATAAACGAAGGACTCCATCTTTTGACGGAGTCCTTCAAGCTATGCCACTACCTTTGTCTCAAGACGTATCCTGTCTGAAATCATGGCAATAAATTCAGAATTTGTAGGCTTTCCCTTACAGGAATTGATGGTATAGCCGAAAAGCTCCTCCACAGATTCCGGGTTGCACCTATTCCAGGCAACCTCGATGGCATGTCTGATGGCACGCTCTACGCGGCTGGCAGTTGTATTGTATTTCTTTGCTATTTCCGGATATAATATCTTTGTAATAGAATTGAGCATATCCATATCCTTTACACACATCTGGATTGCATCCCTGAGATACTGATATCCCTTGATATGGGCAGGAACACCCACCTCATGGATCAGTCTTGTCACCTCTGCTTCTAAATGAATGCCGGAATCCTTCATATTTCCTTCAAGAGCGGCCCCATTCCTCATCACAGGAGGTTTATCCGCCACAATCTGCTTTATACGGTTTTTTACCATTTCTGCGTCAAAGGGCTTTAAAATCACATAGCTGGCTCCGGAGCTAAACAGATCCTCTGTAATCCGCTCATTGCTGACAGCTGTCAAAATGATGATTTTGGGAAGCCCACGGCTGTCCTCATCTCTTATGCGGTCTATAACGCTTAAGGCATCCAGTTTTGGCATAATCAGATCCATTAAAAGAACATCTGGCTGTTTTTCCCTGACAATATGAAGGGCATCCTCCCCGTCATATCCCAGACCCGCCAGCTCCATACCCGGTTCCTTTTCCAACACATCCTTAAGGGCTTTTATAATACGGTCATTGTCGTCCACAACTGCCACTTTAATTATTCTGCTCATTCATCAATTCCCTTCTGCCGCTTTTTGGGCGTCTAACATTTTTTCAATAAAAATCCCATATCCTCTGGTTGAATCCTGTACAAATACATGGGTAACCGCTCCTATAATCTTTCCATTCTGTATTATAGGTGAACCACTCATTCCCTGGACGATTCCTCCTGTCAGGGATAGGAGTCGTTCATCCGTGATTTCAAGTACAATTCCTTTATTTTTATTTCCCTTTGAAAAATCAACTGCAGTAATCAGTATTTCATAGTCGGTTAGCTGACCTGACACTGCGCTTCTGATATAGGCCGTACCGGTGGTTACCTCCTGCTGGTACCCAATGGGCAGCGCCGTAAGCTCCATCCCGCTGTTTTCATAAGCTGTTTGAAGCTCCTCCAATCCTGTGGAATGAAGGCAGCCAAATACCCCCTGCTCCGTGTTGGCTATGATATCTCCAAGCAATGCATCTGTTTGGTAGTCAATGGTTCCGCATAGGGAACCAGGCGTACCGGCCGTGCCCTTAATAATGGAATGGATTTGGGCATTTCTCAGGGTCCCATCGTGGGAAGAGACACACATTCCGGTGTCCACATCGCTGATTCCATGTCCAAGAGCTCCGAAATTTCCTTCTTCGTCTACAAATGTCACTGTACCTATGCCCTGACAGTCATCCCGAACCCATAAACCCAGCTTATAATCTGAATCAGAGACCATTACCGGTGTGATATCCACATCCAGGGTGGTGTCATCCCTCCTTATAAGCAGGTTCAGCGTTTCTCCGTCGGAGGCCTGAACAATTTCGATCAGGTCATCCTTTGAGGAAATGTCCACCCCATCTACAGCGCAGACATAATCTCCCGGCTCTATAAGGTTCCCCGCAGGCACATATTTGCTGCCGTCAATACCTGTGAGCTCGGAGATTCCCACAACCATCACGCCATCCGTTTCCAGGTGCAGCCCCATGGCCATACCGCAGGGTAAAAGGGATTCACTTTCTACCGCAGTTACCTGAATCCTTTGAAAATTAATCAGGCCAAACAAACGGTAAACAAGCTCATAGGAGCCTGTTTCGCTTGCATTTAATATTGCATTTTTCCCCATACCAATGGAAACGGTGTTATTCTCCGCCAGCTGTCTGGCTTCGTCATATAAAGCAACTGACTCGTCATCGCTTGAAAGAGTTCCGCTGAATGGTACATGTAAATTTACATATCCATTTTCATCCACGACAACAGTAATCCGTTCCGGAAGAATATCCTTTAAATAAAAGTATCCATATCCCGCCGTGAACAGAATGCTGATTATCAGTGTTACTAGCAGAAATTTTCTCCACTTTTCTCTGAACGTCATATCGATACCTCACATATTTTTAATTGAGGATGATAAATAGGATGTTTTTGCGTTTCATTTGCATTCAATCCCTGAAATCATCCTGCCCTATGTATTATGTGAAGATGATTCGAATATAAACGCGAGAAAAATTGTCACTGTTTTTTTTCTTTTTTTGAGGCTTTCAGTTCCCTTGCACTCTCCAATGTGTTCTGCGTAATGGTTGCGTCTCCAAGAAGTCTTGCAATCTCCGCCACACTTTCCTCCTGGTTTAATTTGGTAATTTCAGTGGTCGTTCTTTCCTGAGCCGTATGCTTTTCAATAAGAAAATGCGTATCCGCCATGGCAACAATCTGAGGAAGGTGGCTGATGCATATTACCTGCCTTACATGACTGATGTCGCTGAGCTTTCCCGCGACGCAGGATGCGGTAATGCCGCTGATTCCCGCGTCAACTTCATCGAAAATCAGGGTGTCAATCTCATCCAGCTCTGCCAGTACAGCTTTGATTGCAAGCATGATCCTAGACAGCTCACCGCCTGATGCTATGCGTCCCAGGGGCTTGGGCTCTTCTCCGGGGTTCGTGGAAATCAGGAATTCCACATCGTCCATTCCATTTGCCGCAGGATGGCCAATGGACTGAAAGCGTATTTCAAACCTCACCTCCATAAAATGCAGATCTGATAATGCCCGGGTTATTTCCTGCTCCAAAACAGCAGCACAGCTCTTCCTTTTTTCTGTAAGTACATTGCAGTCCGAAAGGAGCATTTCCTCTGTGACAGCAAGCTCCTTTTTCAAAGTTTTCTTATGCTCCTCGTAAGTAAGAAGCTCCTCAAGTCTTTCTTTGCTCTCAGAAAGATGTCTTAATACATCCGCAATGGTTCTTCCGTATTTACGCTTCATCTCATGGATCAGATCAAGTCTGCTTTGTACATTTGAAAGAGCCTCCTCGTCCAGCGAGAGATTTTCCTGATAATCTCTAAGGCTGCTGATAAAATCTCCAAGCTGTGCCTCCAGATCCAGAAGCTGCTCCTTTAATGGCGACAGTTCAGGGTCATATTCCCCTATTGTCAGCATTATTTTGACAGCTTTTTCCAGATTCTCCCCGATGCCGTCGGAATTTTCGTAACCCGCAAGTGAATATATATCACTTAATCCGTTCATAATGTGTTTTCCATTCGACAATTTACGGTATTCTGTCATCAGCGTATCTTCCTCATCTATATGAAGCTGCGCTTTTTCTATCTCATCAATTTCAAATTCAAGAAAATTCAATTCCCTGATCCGGGCCTCTTCGTCCAGATTCATGGAATCATATTCCTTTTTCAACAAGGAATACCTGTTAAATTCTGCGGAAATTTTTTTTCGGAGCTCCTCCGTCTCCCGGCGGGCAAATTCATCCAGGATCTCTATATGATGGGATTTTCTCAAGAGAGATTGATGCTCATGCTGTCCATGGATATCTATGAGCAGCCCGGTGATGTCTCTAAGCTGGGATAATGAGACTGTTTCGCCGTTAATCCGGGACACGGATTTATTTTCAAAAATTTTGCGGGTTATTATAACCTGCCCGTCTTCCACATCAAAACCTGCTTCGCGGATCTTTTTAATAGTCTCTTTATCATCCAACTGAAAAATAAGCTCAATTAAAGCACTGTCCTTTCCGGTGCGAATCATGTCCCGTGCAGCCTTTGCGCCAAGTGCAGTGTTAATTGAGCCTATCAGTATGGATTTTCCGGCGCCTGTTTCTCCGGACAAAATATTTAACCCTCTGGTAAAAGAAACATCCGCTTCCTCAATCAGAGCCAGATTTTTTACATGTAAATTTGTCAGCATCCCTGCTCCTTTCTTATTTTAATCTGTCTATAAGCTTTTATCCCCTCATCAGCAGCTCATGAATTCTTTTTTGAAGCGTTCTTGCGGACTGGGGATCGCGAATGACGCACATGATCGTATCATCCCCCGCGATGCAGCCCACGATCTCAGGGAATTGGTAGGCATCCAGCGCTGCAGCCACAGCCATAGCCATACCTGACACTGTTTTGATAACCAGGATATTCATCGCCACATCCGATTTAACAAAGCCCTCCTTTAATACCCTGAAGAAATGTTCTGGTATATTACTTCTCGTCTCAGGCAGAACATATCTTGCGCAATGACCTTCGTCTGCTTCCTTTTTCAATCCAAGGGTGCGTATATCCCGGGAAACAGTCGCCTGGGTAACGGCAAACCCTTCCTGGCGAAGACGGCTTGCCAGCTGCTCCTGGGTTTCTATTGCTTCCTGACTGATGATTTTTAGGATTGCATCCTGACGGGCATTATTCATATCCAACCTCAATTGTATTAGAAATTTGACATTTTTCTCTGAAGGACCTTAAAAAAACTGGTGTGGTCAAGCCGCAAAAACTTTGTGGTGACAGGCGCACGCAAAAGCTCCACCACATCTCCGGAACGCAGCCTTTGAAAAACCGCACCGTCAAAATGAACCGCGCAGCTGGCAGGGAGCGTCTGCGGTTTGTCCTTGATAAGAATTCTAACCCGGCTGCTGTCAGGCAAAACAACACTTCGGGAATTCAGCGCATGCGCGCAAATGGGTGTCATCACCATCATGGAGGCATTCGGAACAATCAATGGCCCGCCGGCAGACATATTATAAGCCGTGGAGCCTGTGGGGGTGGATATGATCAGCCCGTCTGCCGCATAGCTGTTTAAGAGCTGGTCATCCACATACACATCGAAATGTATGACATGTGCATGGCCGAATTTAGTCAGAACCGCATCGTTCAGAGCCACATCCTTTGATATGCATACATCTCCCCTGTATATATTGCCCAGGATCATCATATGCTCTTCGATATAATAATCTCCTGCGCAGAGACGGTCAACTGCCAGGGGAATGCTTTCCACATCAAGCTCCGCCAAAAAGCCCAATGTCCCCATATTCACGCCGATAATAGGGATATCAAGGCTATGTAGATCCCTGGCAGCCTGGATAAGGGTTCCATCTCCTCCTACAGTGATGACAAAATCGATATTATCCGGCAGTTTTGCCGGATCTGTATAATGATTTCCCTCTGCAGGTTTTTCCTGTTCACATATGATACAGGAAATGCCGTGCTCCTGAAATTGGCTGCATATGCCTGCGCTTACCTTTAGCTCCTGATCCTTATCCCTGTTTACTATAATACCTACCTTCATCCTGTCATCCTCTGAACCAGTCTATGATTACAGTTCACAAAAAGCGTCTTCAACGGTCTGTCTGACGGTAAAATCTGAAATATCGGAAGATAATCCTTTTTTTAAAAGCATCAGATATTCTATATTGCCCTCCGGTCCCCGTACAGGCGACCAGGTGATTCCCGCGACTCCAAATCCCAGCCCTTTGGCAAAGCTCCTGATATCGCGGATAATGCGCATATGAACTTTTTTATCCTTTACAACGCCCTTCTTGCCTACAAATTCACGCCCGGCCTCAAACTGGGGCTTAATAAGGCAGATTCCCGCAGAAGCTTCACCGGTGATATCCCAGACAGCCGGCAAAACTTTTGTAATAGAGATAAAGGAGACATCCATTGTAAAGAAATCAATTGGCCGTTCAAACTGTTCCCGGGATAGACCTCTGGCATTGACCCCCTCCATATTGCACACATCAGGCCGCTCCCTAAGGGATGCGTGAAGCTGATCGTGACCGGAATCCACCGCATAAACGTATGCGGCTCCATGCTGCAGCAGACAGTCTGTGAAGCCCCCCGTGGAGGCGCCAATGTCAGCGCAGGTTATTCCTTTCACATCCAGGTCAAAAAAATCAAAAGCCTTGGCAAGCTTTAATCCCCCTCTGCTGACAAAGGGAATATCATTACCTGTAACCTGAATAATTGCATCTTTCGAAAAGACAGCAGCGGCCTTTGAAATCCGTTTTCCATTTACCGTTACTGAACCGGTCTCTACCAGGTGCCTTGCCCTCTGTCTGGAGGATGCGAGACCCTTTGACACAAGTAAAATATCAATTCTCTGCTCCATCGGAATCCTCCGTGTGCAATATGGAAAAAATTGTTTCAAAGACTGAGTGGGCGTCAATCTTTACATGCCTCTTCAAGCATTCTATGGAACCGTGTTCAATGTATTTGTCGGGAAGAGAGATGCTGACAGCTTTGGCGCCAATATGATGCTGCATCATCCAGGATTGGATATGCTCCCCAACACCGCCGGAGGCAACGTTTTCCTCCATAATGACCAAAAGATCATGACTCATGGCGGCTTTTTTTACTGTTTCATAGTCAATAGGAGCCGCGAATCGCAGGTTGATCACAGAGCAGCCATACCCAACCTCCCGCAGTCTGTCATGTACATCCATGGCAGTGCGGATCATTGAACCCAATGCCATAAGGCATATTCCCTGCTCACGCAGAAGCCACTCCGCTTTTCCGTATTCCACAGGCATTTCATAGCCTGCCAGACCTTCCCAGGCTTCTCCTCTGGGATATCTGATAGCTACGGGATGTCTGAAGGCCGCAGCGAAATCAAGATCGGCCTCCAGTTCCCATGCATTTTTGGGAGCTAAAACCGTCATGTTGGGGATTGTTAACAGGTATGAAAGATCAAAAATCCCCTGATGGGTTTCGCCGTCACATCCCACCAGCCCTGCTCTGTCCACAGCAAACACAACATGAAGATCCTGAAGACAAACGTCATGAAGGATCTGGTCATATGCCCTCTGCAAAAAAGAAGAGTAAATGGCTACAACCGGTATAAAGCCCTGGGATGCAAGTCCTGCTGCAAAGGTTACCGCATGCTGCTCTGCGATACCTACATCGAAGAATCTTTTTGGAAAGACCTTGGCAAAGGCGTCAAGCCCGGTCCCCTCCATCATAGCAGCGGTAATGGCAAGAATATTCTTGTTTTCCTCCCCAAGGATTTTAAGCTTTTCGCCAAAAACCTTTGTATAGCTAGGAGCAGAAGCCGAATTGATAATATCTCCTGTGGACACATCAAACGGTGCAACTCCGTGAAATTTGCTGGGATTTTCCTCCGCAGGCTCATAGCCCTTTCCCTTTTGCGTCAATACATGAACCAGCACGGGACCCTGAACCCGCTTCGCCTGCCTGAAAACCTCCACCATCCTGCGCACGTCATGCCCATCAAAGGGGCCAAGGTAGGTGATATCCATATCCTCGAACATCATGCCGCCCTTCACCAGCGCCTGCTTGATGGTTTTTTTTGTATTGCTGATATGCTCGTAAAGATTTTGGCCAACCTTGGGGATGCTGGTAATACTGCTGGTTACATTATTCTTCAGCTCGTTATAATGGGAGGAGGTCCTGAGCTTTGCCAGGAAGCTGCTGATACCGCCCACATTTGGTGAAATGGACATGGTATTATCATTCAGCACAATGATAAAGTTGCTTTTCAGAGAAGAAGCATTATTTAACGCCTCATAGGCCATGCCCCCGGTCATGGAGCCGTCGCCTATAACTGACACCACTGAAAACCGCTGTCCTGATAGATCTCTGGCCTTCGCAATACCCAGTCCGGCAGAAATAGATGTGGAGCTATGTCCCGTGTCAAAGCAGTCGCAGCTGCTTTCCTTCCGTTTCGGAAAACCGCTCATTCCCCCATATGTTCTCAGTGTAGAAAAATTCTCCCTTCGGCCTGTCAGAAGCTTATGCGTATAGGCCTGATGTCCTACATCCCAGATGATTTTATCCCGTGGAGGCGCAAAGGCCAGATGAAGCGCCATAGTAAGCTCCACCACGCCCAGATTTGAAGCAAGATGGCCGCCGGTTTCACTGGTGGACTTAATCAAA
>CALWLH010000041.1 GCA_944381475.1 uncultured Lachnospiraceae bacterium
GATGATAGAGGATGCCCAGCGCTTTGGGCTGGTCCAGCTTCATCAGATTCTGGGCCGGGTAGGACGGGGAGCAGAACAGTCCTACTGCATATTTGTCAACACAGATGGTAAGCCGGAAGACAATCAGCGTTTACAGGTTATGAGCAAATCGGAAGACGGTTTTTTTATTGCGTCGGAGGATTTAAGGCTTCGGGGGCCAGGCGATTTGTTTGGCGTCAGGCAAAGCGGAGAACTGAATTTCAGACTGGCGGATATTTACAGGGATGCAGAATGGATGAAAAAAGCAGCTTCTGAAGCCGCAGGGTTCATGGCTAAAGACTGAATTTATAGTTGTGTTTTTTCTCTAAATATGATACAATTTTATCATTATATTTTTTGAGGATAAGTGTTATGGCTGCTAAGCTTATTGAATATACAAAAAAGCATTTGCCTAATATTATTATCTTTCTCTGCGGCGTTATTGCCCTTTGTATATGTATAGCAGTTACGGAGAGGCAGGTCAGAAATTCTCTGCTGAAGCAATGGAGCGCGGCATTGGCTGCCAGCAGCGATGAAACGAATGCCCAGCAGTTTGAGGATGACATGACCTTGCAGCTTCAGTTAAAAAAGAATTATGACAATGTGTATAAAGGGGATGAAAAAATCGGAGCGGTGGCCTTTTTTAAGAGAGATATACCCGCTGAATCCGGTTCGGTATTTTATTCCACTACAGACTGGTGCAGTCCGGGTACTACCATCCAGGAATTTTTTAGAAGTGTGGACGCTTACAGCTGCTATAATGCCATCATGGAAAATGACAGCGGCTATTATGCCTACATCACTGTGGAAGGCAAACGCTATATTGCGCTGTATACATATCTTCACAATTATCAGTTGGCTGTAGTGCAATTTATTCCCTCGGGCCTGGCAAATGATATAATCAGTATCTTTCGGTCAGGGGCAGCTGTTCTGTTTTTTATCCTGCTTTTGATACTTGCTGCTGAGCAGTACCAATCTGTAAAGGAAAGACGAATGCTTAACGGACAGCTGAATGAGGTGCTCCAGACCATGCGTGACAAGGATGCACGTATGGATATGCTGTCCTATCTCATGAATGAGTTTACCTTTGAATATGATATTGAGAAGGATAACCTGTCATTTGCCGAAAAATATCAGACAATCTTTCAGCGGGGGAAAAATTTTACCCATTTCAGGGAAACTCTCCGCAGCCATTATGTTGTCTATCATATGGATGCGGATAATTTGCTCTCAGCCTTTGACGATATCATGAACGGCAAGGAGGAGGGGAGCGTTCTGTTCAGACTTCAGATGACAGGCGGAAATTATGAGTGGTTTAATGCCCTATATAAGGTTATGTACAATAAGAACCATGAACCGCAGTATGTAGTGGGAAAGATGGTAAATGTACACCAGTCACAGACCGAGAAGGAGATGCTGCTGACGAAGTCCACAAGAGACCCCCTTACAAATCTCCTGAACCGATCAGAGCTGGAGAAGCGTACGACAGCTTATATTGAAAATATGGACAGTGAGGATCTGGCCGCCCTGCTGATCATGGATCTGGATTACTTCAAGCAGGTGAATGATACCTTTGGGCATACAAAGGGAGATGACCTTTTGCGGGATGTGGCTGTAATCATCCGCGACAGCTTCCGTACCAATGATATAGTAGGACGTCTTGGCGGCGACGAATTTTATATTTTCATGAAGGATATTGCCAGCGGAAAAGATGCGGTCAACAAATGTGAAAAGCTTCGCCTTGCCTTGGACCGGGATGTGACCTATGGGGAAACCACAGTGCATATCAGCTCCAGCATGGGCATCACATTTGTAAAGGAGGGGGATCAGTTTTTGGATATTTACATGAAGGCGGATTCGGCGCTTTACCGGGCAAAGGAAAACGGCCGCAATCAGATTTGCACATATTCCGAAGAGGGTATCGGTCATGAAGGGGAAGATAAAGGAAAGTAGCCTGTATGCCGTTATTCTTATATATAAAAGCAGGTATAATTCTGCATATAAACAAGACAAGAAAGGAAAAGCCGCATTTGCGGCACGGTACAAGTAATGAGTTTATTGGAAACCTGGCGTAAGATGGCCTATGAGACACAGAGAGATCAGAGAAATGATCAGATATTCTGGGGAAGCTATTTTGATCAGGAAAAGGAATTTTACAAGGTTGTTCTTGCGAGTAAAGAGGTGATCAGCGGTACTGTCAAGGAGCTGGCAGAACAGTTTGGGGTCGAGATGATGATCATGACGGGTATTCTGGACGGCATCAACGACAGCCTTAAAACGCCGAATCCCATCGAGACCATGGATGAGGATACAGTGGTATCCTTGGATTTTGAAAAGGAAACGCTTTATAAAAACATGGTGGAGTGCAAGGCGGAATGGCTTTATACGCTTCCGGAGTGGGATGAGCTTCTTACAGAGGAGCGCCGCAAGGAGCTCTATAAGGAGCAGCGGTCATCTACTACCATCGTGAAGCCGAAAAAAATTGGCAGAAATGATCCCTGTCCCTGCGGCAGCGGCAAAAAATACAAGCAGTGCTGCGGAAGATAGCGCTGTTTAGAAAAAAAAGAAAGGGCAGGCAAAGCCTGCAGGGTGTATCAAATGATTATAGGTGAGAATCTCCCCAACATTCCCTGGGAGGATCGTCCGGAAGGATGTACTGACGTGGTGTGGCGTTACAGCGGTAACCCAATCATCAAGAGAAACCAGATTCCGGGTGCAAACAGTATTTTTAACAGTGCGGTTGTCGCCAAGGACGGAGCGTTTGTAGGTATTTTCAGAAGCGATAACACAGCCATGGAGCAGCATCTGTTTCTGGGAAAGAGCAAGGATGCAATTCACTGGGAAATCGACCATGAGCCTCTGCCCCTGCTTGATAAGAATGGCAGCCCTGCGGGTGTTGCGTGCGGATATGACCCCAGAGTGTGCTGGATTGAGGACCGCTACTATGTTACCTGGTGCACCCAGTACTATGGCGCCACTATCGGCGTGGCATACTCCTATGATTTTAAGACCTTCTACCGCCTGGAAAATGCGTTTCTTCCTTTTAACAGGAACGGCGTACTGTTCCCGGAGAAGATCGGCGGTAAATTTCTTATGTTCTCCAGGCCAAGTGATAATGGACACACGCCCTTTGGGGATATGTATTTAAGCCAGAGCCCGGATATGGAACATTGGGGTTACCATCGCTTTGTCATGAATGCCCAGGGCTGGGCGTGGACGAAGATTGGCGCAGGTCCTATTCCCATCAAGACAGATGAGGGGTGGTTGTTGATTTTCCACGGTGTTGGAACCACCTGTAACGGCATGATCTATTCCATGGGCGCTGCCATACTGGATATTGACGAACCCTGGAAGGTGAAGTACCGGTGCAAGCCTTATATTTTCCATCCAACAGAATATTATGAGTGCGTTGGAGATGTTCCAAATGTCACCTTCCCCTGTGCAACCCTGACAGATGCGGCTACAGGACGTATGGCGATATATTATGGTGCGGCCGATACCGTTGTGGGTCTGGCATTTACCCAGGTGGATGAGCTGATCAAGTATATTAAGGATCACGCATGCTAAGGTAAAATTACTTCGGCATTGGTCATTGCCCTTATACATAAAGCTAAAAACTGTTTGACCAAAAAATGGGAGCCGCCTGTAAAAACAGACAGCTCCTTTTTTGCGCGATACGCCCGGAGGACGACCTCCGTGCTTGCACGGGCGGGCATCCGACGGGCAACGGTCATCGAGCGGCAATGCCGCGAGATGAACGAGGTATCGCGGTGAGCGGGTAGGGGAAGGAATCTTCCCCTATCCGATGGCGATAAGCCCGGAGGGCGGATACAACATGGCGTGATTGCCTAAGCAGGCCGGCCGTTTTCCGCTATGGGTTATCGCGGAGTTTGAGCAGGATTTCTCCTGCTCGGTGGCAGGACACATGTTGAATATGCTTATTCATAGTTTACCTGTGTCCAGAGGTGATCCGGTTGATTATTTGCCGGACATCTGCTTCTCCTGGTTCTCGATCATCTTCTTCACCATCTGACCGCCAACAGAACCGTTCTGATAGGATGTCAGGTTACCGTTGTAACCGTTGGTGAGAGGTACACCGATCTCGTTTGCTACCTCCATCTTGAACTTGTCTAAAGCTGCCTTTGCTTCTGCCTTGCTAGTAGAAGTTGCCATTTGAAAATCCTCCTTTGTTTTCCGGATTAATCCGGTTGTTATTCTTTTGTACCAATTTTCTTTTCACTTTTTGGTACACTCCTATTATGTGATGCAGAAAAACTTTTACTCTAACAATTTTTGCCAGATAGAAAAAGGATATTAAAGGGAATTTTGAAAAAAAATGCAACTTGCCATTGTCAAACGTAAAATTACATATTATAATTAGTGCGATTATCTTTATGTGACTGAAGGGGTGTCAGTATTTTATGCGTGTGATTTCAGGAAGCGCCAGGCATATTCCGCTGGTTACTGTGGAGGGTATGGAAACAAGACCTACAACAGACCGGATTAAGGAAACACTTTTTAATATGCTTCAAAATCAGATTCCTGGCTGTCACTTTCTTGATCTGTTTGCTGGAAGCGGTGCAATTGGCATCGAGGCACTTAGCCGGGGAGCTTCACACTGCGATTTTGTAGAAAAAAACCCAAAGGCGGTTTCCTGCATTCGCGAAAATTTAAAAAAAACCCGCTTGACAAACGGACAGGTTTTTCCGGGAGATGTTTTTAAATTTCTGCACAGCAGAGAGGGAAAAGGGCCCTACGATATTATTTTTATGGATCCTCCCTATGGGCATTTGCTTGAAAAGCAGGTTCTTGAAGGCTTAAAGGATTCTTCGCTGGCCGGCGAACACACATTGGTGATATTTGAAGCTTCACTTGACACGGAATTTTTTTCGTATATCGGTGAATGTGGTTTTTCAGTCATAAAGATAAAGACATACAAAACAAATCAACATGTATTTTTACAGAGAACAGGACGTGAGTGATAATGGCTATAGGAATTTATCCGGGAAGCTTTGACCCTGTAACCAAGGGGCATCTGGATGTTATAAAGCGTGCATCAAAGATTGTTGACAGGCTTGTGGTGGCGGTTTTGGTAAATAACTCAAAATCCCCTTTATTTACAACACAAGAGAGGGTGGATCTTCTTCAGCGGGTCACTAAGGAGATTGAAAACGTGGAGATTGTATCATACCAGGGGCTTACTGTTGAGATAGCACGAAAGTATGGCGCGACGGTGATGATCCGAGGACTGCGGGCGGTAACGGATTTTGAATATGAACTGCAGATTGCTCAGACAAACCGTATTATTGCACCGGACATTGACACAATATTTCTGACTACAAATTTAAAATACGCATATTTGAGCTCCAGTATTGTAAAAGAGGTTTCCTGTTTCGATGGAGATATCAGCCGTTTTGTTCCGGAGGAAATCCTGGAGCTGGTGCAGCAGAAGATGCGCGCTTACCGGCTTCAGGGAATAGATGCGTGTGACGCGCTGTAAGAGGTAAAGATGAAAGGAGAACATTATGAGTAAGCTGGATTCCATAATTGAAGCGATGGAGGATTATTTATCCGGTTGCAAGTCAAAGGCATTTTCTGCCTCCAAGATTGAAGTAGAGAGGGACCGGATGGAAGAGTTTCTGGCGGAGCTGCGCACAAAATACCCTGATGAGGTAAAGAAGGCTCAGAGGATTATTGCCAATCACGATGATATAATCAGGGAGGCGGAGGAGCGCGCCCATGAAAAGATAGAGGATGCCAAGAGAGAAATTGAGAAAATGATCAATGAGCATGACATTGTTAAGCAGGCCACTGCCATTGCCGATAATATTGTGCTGCAGGCTCAGGAGCAGGCAGACGAGATTATTTCCTCAGCCCAAAGGGATGCGGAGGATATAACTGCCGGCGCCATTTCTTATACAGATGATCTTCTTTCTAATATGGAGGGTGCCTTGACCAACACCCTGGATTCCACTCAGGCTAAATTTGCCTCATTTGTGGAATCCTGTGAAAACAGCCTGAAGCAGGTTCGCGCCAACAGGGCAGAATTAAAGGGAGAGACGGCTGAGTAGAAGAAATATTGTGACGCTTAAGGCGCCGTGAAGTATTTTAAACAGAGCATAGCTTCTATTGGACAAACCAGGATCCTTTAACACAATTCCTGTCTGGGCCAGTGTACATAATCCTCCGAAGGATGTGGCAAACAGACATGCTGCAGTGCGTAGAAGTAAAGGCAAATCTGACAAGACAGCGGCATTGACCCCGGTGGTCATTTCAAGAAACAGACTGAAAAAAAGTCTGCACATGGGCGGGAGCACATATAGATGACCGATCCACCCAGTAAGAATGGAGAACAGCATCATAAATGCGCCGATTTTAATCATGATTTCACAGCTGGAGACCACGCATTCCTCCAGAACCTGGAACCGTATGGATACCGGAGATCGTGTGGTCTTCGGTTTTTCTTGTATTTTGCCCGGATAGATGCGGCGTGCAAGCAGGCTTATAGGAATAGATGGCAGATACGTGGCTGCCAGGTACAGAAAAAGAATTTTCTGATATTGCAGCCTGTTGCATATTACATATCCAACCAAAAACATCGGGCTGGGATATGCGCAGATCGCAAGAAGCTGTTTTGCCTCTGTCAGGCTGATGCGTTTTTCTTCAAGGAGGTCGTTGGCGATTTTTACTCCCATGGGATATCCGCATAGAACACCGCTGACGAGACAGAAGCTGCCTTCGCTGGACAGGCCATATATTCGTGAAAGAACTGGATGTACCAGGCGTGAAATGGTGGATGTTGCCCGTATCTGAACCAGGAACGCCGTCAGAATCATTGACGGCAGCAGGGAAGGTACCACCACATTTGCCCATAAAATCAGACCTTCTTTTGCAGCGGGAATGGACATTCCGGGAGTCAGTATCAGCGCAAAAAAAACGGCGATCATGAGAAGGCGAATGAAACGGTTTTTCATGTGGCAAACCGCCTTTTTGACTATTTTTATGATGAGGAATAATGATTTATGATACTGGGATGGACGGTATCATGTCTGCTTAGGAGAGATTATGGAGTTTTCGCCGGTGTTTCGTGAGAATATGATGCGGCTGCTGGGTGACGAGTATACTGTATATGAAAAAAGTTTTGGGGAAAATCGGCTGTATGGCCTTAGAACCAATCGTCTAAAGCTCACCATGGACGAATTTCTGGAAAAGCGGGTGTTTGAAACAAGCCCTATACCATGGATTGATAATGGAGCATATTACGATGGAACGATTCGTCCCGCCAAGCATCCTTATTATTATGCAGGCCTGTACTATCTTCAGGAGCCATCGGCCATGACCCCCGCCAACCGTCTGGAAATCAGCCCTGGAGAGCGGGTGCTTGATCTCTGTGCTGCTCCGGGAGGAAAAAGCACGGAGCTTGGCGCACGGCTGTCCGGTCAGGGGGTGCTTTTTACAAATGATATCAGCAACTCCCGGGCTCAGGCTTTGCTGAAAAACATTGAACTTTTTGGAATAGGAAATGCAGTGGTTCTGAGTGAAGCGCCCTATAAGCTGGCTAAAAAGCTGCCGGAATATTTTGACAAGATTTTGATTGACGCGCCATGCTCCGGTGAAGGAATGTTCAGGAAGGATTCGGCTGTTATGCGGGCCTGGACTGAAAAGAGCAACGAAACCTACGCAGCTCTCCAAAGGGAAATCATCGATCAGGCTGTACAAATGCTTAAGCCCGGCGGAAAGCTTTTATATTCCACATGTACCTTTAGCCCAAAGGAAAACGAGGAGAGTGTTTCATATCTTCTGGATCATTATCCTGATTTTCATCTGATTGCCATGGAGGGATACGAGGGATTTGGAGAGGGGCTTTCCGAATATGGAAATAAAAGCCCGGAATTAAAAAAATGTGTGCGAATCTGGCCCCAGCGTATGCAGGGGGAGGGCCATTTTCTGGCATATTTTGAGAGGGATATGGATGTCTTATCACAGCCTCTGCCTGATTTTAGAAAGGATATTTCAGAAAAAGAGCTTTTAAAACAGAGGGAAATATTTGATTTTCTGAAGCATATAGACAGAGTGTTTGACCCCTGGCGCATCAATGTGCGGGCCAATGGCAGCGTGACCTATCTGCCGGAAGGGCTGCCGGACCTTTCCGGACTTAGACTTATGCGCACCGGCCTTCTTCTGGGAACGATTAAAAAGAACCGTTTTGAGCCATCCCAGGCACTGGCCATGAACCTGAAGGCTTCGGAGTTTGACAACTGTATTTCCTTTGAAGCGGATGAGGCGGATGTGATCAAATATTTAAAGGGGGAGACCCTGCAGCTTACGGATGTCCATGCCTGCCATGACGGGTGGT
>CALWLH010000042.1 GCA_944381475.1 uncultured Lachnospiraceae bacterium
CCAGAAACAAACACCCGGAGGAAACCCCCACTCTGGAATTTAAAGAAGGATCTCTGAAAATGGCGGAAAAGGCGAAGGTTCCCGTGGTTCCCGTTGCCATCTCCGGCACCTGGGAGGTGTGGGAGCGCCAGCACCCCAGGGTAAAAAAAGGGATTGTTTATCTGGAATTTGGAGACCCCTTCTACATCTCCGATCTGGATAAGGATACAAAGAAACATGCGGGGGCCTATACCAGGGAAATCATTAACGGGATGCTTGCAAAGCATTCTTAAAGAAAAGCCGCTGTGAACTGCAACCAGTTCGCAGCGGCTCTTCTTTGAGACTGCACTTTCATATATAAAGCCCCGGACCGCAGCAAAATGTGCCGCCGCCGCAGCATACATTACAGAAAATGTTCAGCAGACACAGCTTAAAGCAGAAGCTGGAGCCGCTCATATCCGGCGCGCCGTAGGACTGTCCCATGTCCATATACCAGCCTGTCCCGCTCTGGAGCCGGGTCATAAACTGCCTGTACTCCATATTTGCCGGCTCCAGCTCACAGGCCTTCTGAATCTGAGCCTGGGCGCTGGCGGTATTTCCCAGGCCCGCATTGGCCATAGCAGAGAAATAATACCATCTGCCGTTTCTTGTTTTAATGTCGCTAAGGGTCCGCAGAGCCTCCTCGTACATCCGATTGCGGATAAAGTTCGCGCAGGCCTGATAATAGGCTTCATCCTGGTCCATGGAGGCGGAGCGCTGCTGGCGCTGACCCCCGTCGTAACCGCCATAGCCGTAATGCTCAGAGCCGTATCCGCCGTACTCCCCGTAGGAGCCGGAGACGTCTGCTGCCTCTCCGCTTACAATGGCCTTGTAGGCTCGCTGAATCTCCTTGAAGCGTTCCTCGGCTGCCGCCCGTTCCGCTTCACTTTTTCCTATATTCGAGTCGGGGTGATACTTGCGGCTCAGCTTTCGATATGCCCGCTTGATCTCCTCGTCGGAGGCGTTTCTGTCAACCCCCAGTACCTTATACGGATCGGTCATCCTCCCGACGCTCCTTTCTGTGATTTTTAGCTCTCTCCTCTTTTACCTTCAAAAACCGGTTCCAAATGCCTGCATAGAGAATATTTCTCAATAGCTCCCCGTCTGTCAGAATGGGCAGCTTTTCAAATTCCTTTGCCCCGGCCGCAGCCAGCATCAGCAGCTGGCTGTAAACCCATTCATCAAAATCTGCTCTTTTCTGAAAGCTCCTTAAGGGATTAAAGCAGTGCTTCTTCTCATCTCGTTCCAGATCGTCATAGGCATCCATGAGATAGATCAACTTGCCAATGTAAAAACCCATGGTGCGAAGCTCCTGCTCCCATTCATCCTTTTTCCAGGCAAAAACCTCCCCCATCATGCGCCCGGACTGGGCTGCAATGTAATCCAGGGCTTTTTCATTCATTTTGCGGCCCGCAAACCGTCTCTCGCAGCGCCTGGTCTTTAAAAGACACTCCCGAATGCAGACACATTTTTCGGGGTAAAGCTTCTGCAGCCTTTTGATTTCTCCCTCAAGCAGATGTCCGTAGAGAAAGGCTCCGGTCTTTCTTTCATCCTGCCAGTCGTCCATACATTTATAATAGGTCAGCAGCAGATTCATATGTGCCGCATAGGTGAGGCAGGAATTCTTTAGATAGGGTTTTTTCTGCAGAGGATGAATCATGCACAGGCTTGTTTTTTCAGCGGTTTCCGGCTCATAAAGGGCCGTGAGCAATATTCCAAGAAAGGTGATATCAAAGCTTAAGGACAGCTGTCCCACAGCCCCATATTCCTCCCGCAGTCCCCTGCAGAGCCCGCAGTAGTACTTTTGATAGCGCTCATATTCCCGAATCTTTAACTCCGGTCTGTTAACTACAATATATCCAAACATCCTACACCTTTAGCTCTTTTTTGTAAACTCAATTCTGCATTTGGGACATGTGATCAAAATTTTTCCCTTGCCCTTGGGAATCTTGATCTTCTGCCCGCAGCCAGGGCAGGTATAGATGTGATGGGTCTTTCTGATTCTTGCATGGGCCGAAAATCGGCGGTACCGATCCCTAAGCCCCTGGGTATGGTTCAAAAACCATGTATTTTCTGCATTGCGCTTTTCATAGTTTCTCGAAAAAATCCGGATATATGTGTAAATCACCAGCCCCCAGATCAAAAGCTCCAGAAGCAGATTTCTTGCAAACAGATTGATGAGAATCAGGATCATGTCGGTCCACAGCAAAAAATTGCCCATTGTATCCAAGCCATACCGGCCCTGCATGAACTGATAGGTTTTTTGTTTCAGTTTATTCAGCATATCGATTCCTCCGAAAAACACTTACAAAAGCTCCGCTGCAGACTCCTGGAGACGTCTGGCTGCCTCTTTGATCTCCCCAGCCTGGATATCCGTAATCTTCTCCGGTGTGCTCTTCACAACCAGCTTTTTACAGAAATCCTTGTCAGCCCTGATCTTTTTATATTGATCCCGGGGCATATTGGCCTTTTCCTCCTCCAGGCGCTGCTCCACTCTGTAAACCAGGTTTTCCGCATCATTTCTAATCTCTATCAGCTCCAGACGCTTATTTTCCTCAGCCTCGTAGCGGGCCGCATCCTCCCTTGCCCGCCGGATCTCCTCCTCGGACAAATTGGAGCTGCTGGTGATGGTGATCTGCTGCTCTCTTCCGGTTCCCAGATCCTTTGCAGAAACCTTCAGGATACCGTTTACGTCAATGTCAAAGGTGACCTCGATCTGGGGCGTTCCCGCCAGAGCCCGCTTGATGCCCTCCAGCCGGAAATTACCCAGGAGCTTATTATCCCTCGCAAACTTCCGCTCTCCCTGGTAAACCTTCACATCCACGCTGGTCTGGAAATTGGCAGCGGTGGTGAATATTTTACTCTGGCGGGTGGGAATCGTCTCATTTCTCTCGATAATCCGGTTGGAAATGCCCCCCACCGTCTCTATGGAAAGAGACAGGGGCGTGACGTCCATCAGCACAATCTGGGATGCTCTGGAATCCGTAGAAAGGGCATAGCTGTCAGCCGCCAGCTTTCCTCCCTGAATGGCCGCCCCTAGGGCGACACACTCATCGGGATTAACAGACTTGCTGGGGGTTTTCCCCAGAAGGGCCGTCACCTTTTTCTCTATGGCGGGGATTCGGGTGGAGCCGCCGACCAGCAGCACCCGGTCAATCTGGGACGCCGTCAATCCCGCGTCCGCCAGGGCATTTTTTACCGGCACCTCGGTCCTGTTTACCAAATCCTTTGTCAGCTCCTCGAACATCCTTCTGGTGATGTTCATCTGCATATGCACAGGCTCCCCTTTTTTTACGGCGATAAAGGGGAGATTTAAGTTGTAATTTTCCGCAAAGGAGAGCTCCTTCTTTGCCTTCTCCGCCTCCTCCCGCACCCGCTGCATGGCGGCGGCGTCCTTTTCAATTTTTATCCTGTGGGCTTTCTGAAATTCCCGGACAATGAATTCCACAAGGCGGCTGTCAAAGTCGTCTCCTCCCAGCCGGTTGTCGCCGGCGGTGGACAATACCTCGATCAGATCATCCCCAATCTCGATGACGGACACGTCAAAGGTTCCGCCTCCCAGATCATAGACCAGAATTTTCTGGGACTGGCCGTTGTCAAGTCCATAGGCCAGAGCAGCCGCGGTGGGCTCATTGATTATCCGTTTTACCTCCAGTCCTGCAATGCGCCCCGCATTTTTCGTCGCCTGGCGCTGTGCATCGTTGAAATATGCCGGAACAGTGATAACCGCCTCCGTTACCGGCTCCCCCAGATAATTCTCCGCATCCTTTTTCAGCCTGGAAAGAATCATAGCGGAAATCTGCTCAGGGGAAAATTCCTTGCCGTCAATGCTCTTGCGGTAGTCCGTTCCCATCTGGCGCTTGATCGAGGCAATCGTCCGGTCTGGATTCACGGCAGCCTGGCGTCTGGCCTTCTCCCCCACAAAGCGCTGTCCGTCTTTTGAAAATGCCACCACGCTGGGGGTGGTTCGCCCCCCCTCGCTGTTAGGGATAATCGCGGCATGCTCCCCCTCCATCACCGCCACGGCACTGTTTGTCGTTCCCAGATCGATTCCTATAATCTTTCCCATAGTTCTACCTGCCATCCTTTTGACATCCTTACACAATGCCTTCTTTGCGCATTGTCAAACATACCCCAAGTATACTCATGGTCAAAATTTATGTCAATAAGAGGGGGGAATTCTTCACGAAAGGTTTATATTTTGTTTATCAAACCGCCGTTTGGATAATAAAACCGGGCCGGAATCGATTCAATAATCCACCTTTATGAGGCATAGCCCCCGCGCAGGGGCAGTGGGGCCCGCCTGGGTCCTGTCCAAGGCCTCCAAAATCTCCTTCACATGTTCCGGAGGGTACACGCCCTTTCCTACCTCCAGAAGGGTGCCCGTCAGAATGCGGATCATATTTTGCAAAAAGCCAGTGCCATGGTAATTAAAGTAGATATAGCCTCGTTTTTTTACAATTTCGATCTGATCCACCACCCGCACCGTGGATTTTTTCATGTGGGAGTTGCCGCAGAAGCTTTTGTAATCATGGCTGCCTGTAAGATACTCCGCCGCCTGCCTCATGGCCGCCACATCCGGGGAAAAATCCAGGATATTCACATACTTTCTGTCAAAAATCGGCTTTACCTCCCCGTCATAGCAGGTATAGCAGTAGGTCTTTCCCACTGCCTTGTAGCGGGCGTGAAACTGGGGAGATGCCTCCCGGACCTCCTGCACTCCGATGTCCTCCGGCAGATATTTGTTCATATAATCCCGAATCTGCTCCGGGCCAAGGCGGGTCTTTATGCGGGCATTGGCCGTCATGGCTCTTGCATGGACGCCTGCATCCGTGCGCCCTGCGCCGATGACCTCCACATCTGCACCGCACATTCTGGAGAGCACCGCCTCCAGCTTGCCCTGGATGGTGTCACGGCCCGGCTGGCGCTCCCAGCCGTAATACCTGGTTCCATCATAACTGATGATCATTTTGTAATTCTTCGTCATATTTTCCTCTTTCTTTCTATTAGCATAACTGGTTATATAAAACCTCCGCTCCATGGCTCGGACACTACGTGTCCTGCGCTAACTTCCGCTTCGGTTTATATAACCAGTTATGCTCACGCTATTTCATAGTTTTTCAACACAACCATTTATATAGAACCTCCGCTCCATGGCTTTCACACTGCGTGTCCCGGGCTAACTTCCGCTCCGGTTTATATAACCAGTTATGCTCACTCTACTTTATAGTTTTGCGACACAATCATTTATATAGAACCTCCGCTCACAGGCTTTCACACTGCGTGTCCCGGGCTAACTTCCGCTTCGGGCGTTTCTTACGTGAATAGTGTTTTCTGAAGCCCGGCTGAGGCGGTACTGCTTGGGCGTCATCCCTGCCAGCCTTTTAAAAATTTTGCAGAAATAGTTACAGTTTTCAAAGCCGCTGAGCAGCGCCACCTGCTCCACGGTCTCGTCCGTTCCTACAAGCATACTCTTGGCCTTCTCAATGCGGATCATGTTGATGTACTCTGTCAGCCTTTTTCCCGTACAGCGCTTCACAATCCGGCACAGATGCTGGGGGGATACCAGAAGCAGGTCGCACAGATCCTGCATGGAGATGCTGTGCATGAAGTGATACTCCACATAATCCCGGATCATGGCCATGCTCTTTTCATAGCTCTTCTCCTCCCCCTTCTCCTTTCCCCCTGCGGGGAGCTGTCCGCACTGTCTGGCAAATTCCAGAATAAATTCATTTAAAAAGGAGGAGGCAAAGAAGTTGCCGTAATCCTCATCGCAGACCAGCTCCATATGCATGCGGTTCAGCAGCGCGTCGAGAACAGCCGGCGCCTTCACCTGGTAAACTGCTCCCGGACGGATATTTGTCAGAGCGCATAAGGGTCCGATGCCGCTGCCCCCACAGGATACCCAGCGCAGATCCCACACATCCCCCCGGGGATAATATATGTGGGGCATATGCGCCGGAATATAGAAGGCGCTTCCCGCAGGAAGCTCCAGACCTTTTCCCTGAATCTGCAGATGCCCGGAGCCCCGGGTACTATAGAAAAACTGATCTCTGGGATGCCCCTCAGGCTTTGCCATATAGGGCTGCAGCTCGTGCTGTCCGATGCCCACCAGATAGAAGGGCAGCTCTGTCATACTTGCATATTTGGGATAGGAGTAGTACCACATTCATTCTTTCCTCTTTCTGACGCACTTGCTGCGTCATTATGGTAGATTTGGAAGTTTTCTTCCAAACTTACCTCTTTATGACGCACTCGCTGCGTCATCATGGTAGATTTGGAAGTTTTCTTCCAAACCTCTCCTTAAACTTTTTAGGAGAGATGTTCAAATTGTTTCATTTTTATAATATCATTCCTTGCGCCTCCCGTCAAGAAATGCTATACTGTATTCAAGAAAAGCTTTTCTTTCTAAATGCAATAAATATGCAGGAATGAAAGGACCGGATTATGAAGAAAAATATAAGGAGGGTAATCGCACTGACTATGTGTGTATCCATGATGACCGGCTGCACCAGCGGCAGCCAAACAACCGGCACCAGCGCGGCTTCCCCGGAAAGCTCCCAGGCCCAGACAAAGCCGGACAGCGCTTTGGCCACTACTGCTCCTGAGGAAACCCCAGAGCAGACCGCCGAAGAAACCGCTACCCCGGAAGCCCCTGAGGAGCCCTTAAGCTTTGACGTATCCCTTGCAGACAAATCCACCCGCTTTACGGTGGACGGCTCCCTGGCTATGACCGCCGAAAACACCCGCTATGATGGGCTGGGACTGATTTCAGCCAACAACTCCTCCAGGCTGCTCCTAGACTATAAGGCAGAGCACCCGGAGGCCTACCAGGAGCTGTTGGAGTATATGTTTGGGGAGGATGGCATGGGCCTGTCCCTGATCAAGATTGAGATGGGCGCGGACGTCGACTCCTCCTCCGGCACAGAGCCGGCAGTAAAGCGCACAGAGGACGAGGAGGCGGATGTGACCAGAGGAGCCGGCTACCAGCTGGCGGCGGACGCATTAAAAATCAACCCCGACATTCAGGTGGATATGCTGTACTGGGGCATCCCGGCCTGGGTCAATAACGCCGATGATTCAAAAGAGGCGATGTATCAGTGGTATAAGCAGACCATCGACGCCCTGTACGACGCCTATGGCATTCAGGTAACCTATATCACCGCCAACCAGAACGAGCGCCCAGCAGATACAGATTTTATCAAGTATATCCGAAAGGCTCTGGACAACGAGGCCGACGCCCGTTATGACTACAGCTCCATCCAGATTGTGGCCGGAGAAGAGGTGGGCACCTGGAATCTGGCGAAGAAGATGCTGGAGGACCCGGAGCTCATGGATGCGGTGGATGTAATCACCTCCCACTACACCTCCTGGACCAATGCGGATGTGCTGACGCTCCAGAGAGACTACGGAAAAAAGGTGTGGTTCTCGGAGGGCTCCTCCCCCATGAGCTATGCCGCCGGCACCTACAAATATGACGGCACCGGCAGCGGCATGAGCGACATCAACGGAATGCTGGACATTGCCACCCGCATAACCTATGCCATGGCAAACGGCATGACCATGTACGAGTTTCAGCCGGTGATCAGCGCCTACTATGACGGAGTTACCTACTATCCCAAGCAGCTGATTACCGCCAACAGCCCCTGGTCCGGCGGATACTCCCTGGATACCGGCTTCTACATGGCGATGCACTTTAATCAATTTATCAAGCCCGGCTGGATGTATGTGGAAAATGCCCGCTACGGGGACGGCACCGCCGGAGGAGACGGCCATGCCATTGTAGGCTCCACCTACAATTACATGGCTCTGGTGGACGAGGCAATGGAAAACTGTTCCATCCTGCTTGTGAACAACACGGCGGACGCCATCGCCTACACCATCTCCTTAAAGGACTTAAATCTCTCTGAAAGTCAATTCCACGTCTGGGAAACCAAGGGGCCGGAGGATGGCCAGGACTATTACGCGAACTTCTTCAAGCGTCTGGGCTATGTGGACGCCTCGGAGGGCAGCATCCAGGTGGTGATCAGCCCCTACTCTATGATGACCTTAAGCACTCTGGAGGTGGAGGAGCAGACCTACCAGGACAGGGAAGCCGCTTCTTTGGCTCTGCCCTACGAGGACGATTTTGAATATGCAGGATACCATGAGGGATATCTGGAAAGCCGGGGCAATGCTCCTCGCTACACCACGGACCAAGGCGGCGCCTTTGAGGTAGAAACTACCGATGAGGGAAATGTGCTGATACAGCAGATCACCCCCTCCATCAAGCCCAAGGAGTGGGGAGGAACCTCCGACCCCCTCACCAACCTAGGAGACGACACCTGGAGCAATTACACGGTCTCTGCCGATGTGCATTTTGCCGATGAACCGGAGGAAAACGGAAAAACCAACTACATAGGAATCGGCGGACGGTATAATCTGGCTGACTCCAACTACAGCGGATACTGGATTCGGCTTTCGGAAAACGGGCTGGTAGAGCTTGTAAAAGGCGCCGCCATTCTGGAGAGCTGCACCCTGGAAAGCCTGGACATCGGCGCATGGCACAATCTGTCCCTCACCATGATGAATACCACTCTGGTAGTGACGGTGGACGGGGAGGAGCTGATCCGCTATGAGGACAATGACAATCCGGTGATTTCCGGCCGGGTGGGTCTCTACAGCGCCCTGCAGAAAAACTACTATGACAATTTAGCGGTTACCCCGGTGGAGGGCTACGCCTCCACCATCACCCGGGTGGACAATTTTGACGAGGGCATGAAATATTCCGAGGGCAGCAATGCGGACACCGGGGAGGGGTGGTATCACAACACCATGTGCAGCTTTAAAAACTACCACCGCACCGTCTCCACCGGATATGAGGGGGCCAGCCTGGAATTTGAATTTACCGGCAGCGCCTTCGCCCTCATCGGTCTGGCAAAGAAGGCGGAGCTCACCATCGAGATTGACGGCGAGACTGTGGAAACCGCCTACAGCGTAAACTCCAACCAGAACCGCCGGGCGCTGTACGCAGGCTACGGCCTGGAGGAGGGCGCCCACAGTGTAAAAATCACCGTGAACAGCGGGTCCGTGGATGTGGATGCGGTGGAATACCAGTAAAAACCATTCTTCGCGGTATTATGCTATCAGAGGCTCCAATCCACTAAATTACTAAAAACACCCACCGCCAAATGCTATTTGGCAGTGGGTGTTTTTCACTTCATAAAACCTGTGAGTCATCCTATCCGTCAGCTTGGATATATTTTATTCTCAATAACTATTATACACCGCTGATATTACCACCATTTTCAAAATCAATTCCCTTGGCATCTGGAAATAGTGTTTTAAATGTCTCTTTCTTCTCGTTTGTTATATCACGAACTGAAATTACGACCCGGTTTGCTTTTACATCGATTCCCCAGCCGTTCATCGAAGCCAGGAGGATATACTCCGGTGCAGATACATCCGAAGAGCTTGTCACATATTGCTCATACAGCGTTTCGTATGTTTCATGAATATAGGCGTCCGTGTGGCTTAATTCTTCTAAGGAATATCCCGCCTCGACAAAATGCAGATTTTCCCCTTCTAAAATATCCCGCACTTCTTCCTGAACGCTTTTACTGTTGTCTGTAAGGCATATCACCCACGCTCCATTCTCATCCTGGTAACCCCCCGCAAAA
This sequence comes from uncultured Lachnospiraceae bacterium, assembly GCA_944381475.1. Classification (GTDB taxonomy): domain Bacteria; phylum Bacillota; class Clostridia; order Lachnospirales; family Lachnospiraceae; genus UBA4292. The sequence goes on from CALWLH010000042.1 coordinate 9,678, forward strand.
TAGTTAGGAAAAGCTTCATTTTCTATTGTTTCCCCGGAAGCCGTCGTCTCGCCATAAAAATAGGATCGTATCATTTCTTTTTGCTCATCTGTAGCCCCGGTATTACTATTTTCTATACGGCTGCAGGCGCCTATCATAATCATAGCTGATACAAACATCGCAATATATGTAATCTTTTTCATACTAATCCCTCCCACTGAGTATATTTTTCAATCCCTGATGGATATCACGGTATCCGTCTTTTAACAGGGGTCCTTCAAGACAGCGCCGTGTCGCTATAGGTGCCTTACGAATGTAATTTGTTTTTAATATATCATGTTTTATATATATCGTCAACATTATTCTGTACCTTATTTTTCCCATTGATTTTTCATGATAATCGTGTATAATAGAGCAAGAACAAAATATGCACCAAAGGACAGTTCATAGACCCTCCTGTCCATAAACAAAACCGGGCATCCATGGGCTTTTGCATCCTGCTGTTTGTGTCATGCTGTAAAAGCCCTATTTGATGCGTCGGTCC
>CALWLH010000043.1 GCA_944381475.1 uncultured Lachnospiraceae bacterium
TGGGGTCAAAAGGTATTTCGACCCCTGATATCGGGTAGAGGCACGCCCGCTAAAGCGGACCTGCCAAGTCGCATTCGCCAATAAAATGCTTCGCATGGGCGAATGCTCACGGATTGCTCCGTGCTAAAGCACTCTCGCAATCCTAAAACAGCTCAAATTCGCTCATTTTTCTGCGAAAAATGGCTACTTTTCGCTGTTTGGTGGGTCCCAAAGTCATACATTGCCATGCGAGCATGGCATGTATGACCTTTTGACCCTGATATCATATTATGGAATCAATGTATGAATTAGCCAATAATTAGATGATGGGCAGGCCGGACATCAATTTATGAGCAAAGGCCTGCCCTTTTTGGAGGGAGCTATGGCAGATTTTAAGAAGAGTGTGGTCTATCAGATTTACCCCAAGTCCTTTTATGACAGCAATGGGGATGGCGTGGGGGATATCCGGGGTGTTATCCAAAAGCTGGATTACATTAAGAGCCTGGGTGTGGACTATATCTGGAGCACCCCATTTTTTGTATCCCCCATGAATGACAATGGGTACGATGTGGAGGATTACAGAAGGATCAATCCCCTGTTTGGCACCATGGAGGATGTGGAGGAGCTCATCGCCCAGGCGGACAAGCGGGGGATGGGGCTCATGTTTGACATGGTGTTTAATCACACCTCCACCCGGCATGCGTGGTTTAAAAAGGCTCTGGCTGGGGAACCGGAGTATATGGATTACTATATTTTTAAGGATGGGTCTCCAGACGCTCCGCCCACAAACTGGCAGTCAAAATTTGGCGGTTCCGCCTGGGAGTATGTGCCGGCGCTTCAGAAGTGGTATCTCCATTTGTACGATGTGACCCAGGCGGATCTGAACTGGGATAACCCCAGGGTCCGTGAAGAATTAAAGGATGTGATCCGGTTCTGGAAGGACAAGGGTGTGAAGGGCTTCCGTTTCGATGTGGTGAATCTGATCTCCAAGCCTGGTGTATTTGAGGATGATACGGTGGGAGACGGAAGACGGTTTTATACCGACGGCCCCCATGTCCACGAGTATTTAAAGGAGCTGGTTCGGGATACGGGCATTCAGGATATGATTACCGTGGGAGAGATGTCCTCCACCAGTCTTGACAACTGCATCCGCTATTCCAACCCTGCCGAGAAGGAGCTGTCCATGTGCTTCAGCTTCCATCACTTAAAGGTGGATTACAAAAACGGAAACAAGTGGGAGCTGATGGAGCCGGATCTGTTGAAGCTAAAGGAGCTTTTGGAAACCTGGCAGGTGGGTATGGAGCAGCACGAGGGCTGGAATGCGGTGTTCTGGTGCAACCATGACCAGCCCCGGATTGTTTCCCGCATGGGAGATGAGGGGAAATACTGGAAGGAATCCGCAAAGATGCTGGCCGCCTCCATCCATATGCTGCGGGGAACCCCTTACATCTACCAAGGGGAGGAGCTGGGCATGACCAATGCGGGCTTTACAGATATCAGCGAGTACCGGGATGTGGAGAGCACCAACTATTATCAGATCCTGCTGGAGGAGGGAAAGACTCCCCAGGAGGCGCTTACAATTCTTGGAGCCCGCTCCAGGGACAACGGACGCACTCCCATGCAATGGACGGATGGGGAATATGCAGGCTTTTCGGAAAATACGCCTTGGATTGGTCTGCCGGAAAACTTTAAGACCATCAATGTGGAGGCAGAGGAGCAGGACCCGGACTCCGTCCTGAATTACTACAGAAAGCTGGTTGCCCTTCGCAAGGAATATCCGGTAATCCAGGATGGGAGCATCCGTTTTATATACCGGGATCAGAGAGAGGTTTTCGCCTACAGACGGGTGACGGAGAACCAAGAGCTGCTGGCGGTGAACAATCTGACCGGGGAAGAAGTGACCCTGGCGGAGCCGCTTTTCTGTAAAGGCAGCAGGAGGCTGCTGGGCAATTACAAACCTGTGCCGGGGCAGGAATGCATCAAGACCCTGCGGCCCTATGAGAGTGTTGTGCTGATCAGGGAATACTAACAGCGCGGCGTCTGAAAAGAAGCTGGTAAGCGCATGAATATAAAAGGAGACCATTCGCTGCTTTTTAACGGAGGGTCTCCTTATTCTTTGCGATAAGCCCATCAAGCGGCCGCCATGCTTGCATGAGCGGACATTTGATGGGCAAGTACGGCGAGCAGCTTTGCTGCGAGCTGTGCGACATCGCAAATCGAGTAGGGGGCTCTTTTCCCCTACTCGATTATAGAGAATTCAGTTGTAACGGAAAGGGATTTGTGGTAAAATTGGTATAAATGAAAGGGCAGCTTTTACGGGATGCCCGGAGGGTGTAGGAATAAAGGAAAAATGTTCGGTGAAGGGGAAAAAGATATGAATAAGCAGGATTACATTGCATTGATGGACAGTTTGCATCCTGGTTTTTTCCAGAGGGAGTATATCAGGAAGCTGGCCGATGGACAAAGCTATGCCGAGATGCTTCTTCCACTGGATGAATTTGAGGCTGAAAAGTATGACAGGGAATATGATGACAGCGTTTTCTTTGGATATTTTCACGGGGATGTTGGTGAACTAAAGGAAGCGGTGGGAAGGGTTGACCGGGACTGGGTAAAGCTCTTTAACGAAGGAGACAGGGTTTACTGCGGATATGTGGACGGTAAGGCTGCCAGCTTCTGCCTGGTGGAGGATATGGGGATACACCAGATTGGCGGGCGCAGCGTGAAAATAGGAGGACCGGGCTGTGTGGGAACCCTTCCGGAATACCGCCATAAAGGAATAGGATTGACCATGGTCAGGAATGTGACCCAAATCCTGAAGGAGGAGGGGTTTGATTACAGCTATATTCACTTTACAGGCGTAGCTCCCTGGTATGAAAAGCTCGGATATCAGATCTCAGTGAGCTGGGATAAGAAGGGGATACTATAGTGTATGCCTCCATATATGAAAAAATTAATCCGCCGTTTACGGCGGGGAAAGGAGCTGCTGATGGCAAATTTGGAAGATGTGAAAATGGAAGATCACAGGAAAGAGCCTGTGGAAAAGAACCCTGACAAAAAGAAAAGAGGCCGGGGGCTTATCGCCGCTGCGGCAGTGCTTCTGGTTATTCTGCTGATCGCCGGGGGAGTGATGATCTATCGGGAACGCTTCGCGGTGGAGGCCATCGTGACGATCCAGGTAAACCCCGGCATTGAAATAAAGATCAATGAGGAGGAGCGGGTACTCTCCTGCAGGGGCCTGAATGCCGATGGAAGGATCCTTCTGGAGGAGTTTGATGAGGGGGAGGATCTGGAAAATACGGATATAGAGGTGGCTGTGGGGGCCCTGGTTAATGCCCTGGTATCCCGGGGGCACCTTGGAGATGACGCTTCCCTTGTGCTGATCACTGTGGAGAATAAAAGAGATGAGGAGGATGGAAGAGAGCTTCAGCAGGAGCTGATAAGGAATGCAAACGCCATGCTTCAGAATATGAATGTCCGGGCGGTGGCTGCGGGGGAAATCACCGGCTCTGAAAATGAGACAGGTTCAGGAGCTGCTGGTCAAAACCCTGCAGGAGACACGGAAGAGAATGAAGGTTCCGGCAGTGGTCCGGCGCCTGAGACCAGCATAAGTCCCGAAAGCAGTATTGCGTCTGGGAATCCAGAGGACTCTATGGGGGATACATCCTCCGAGAGCAGTACGCTGCCGGAGGAAACCACCTCCGCTGCAGGCCTCGGCGGCAATGGGGACATCGGCCAGGATGCCGCTTTGGCTCTGGCCTTAGCCCATGCGGGATTGACTGAGGAAGAGCTTGCCGGCTGCAGAATCAGGAAGGATTATGACGATGGACGGCAGGTGTATGAGGTTGAATTCTGGCAGGAAAATGCAGAATATGAGTACGAGGTGGATGCTGTGACCGGGGAAGTGATTAAGTATGACAAGGATGTATACGTCAGCACCGGAGCGGATGCTTCTGAGGATATCGGTGAGGATGGGGCGAAGGCCATCGCCTTGGAACATGCGGGGCTTACAGAATCCCAGGTTACGGGCCTCAGAGTAGAGAGAAAAACTCATAACGGCCGCCGCATGGAGTATGAGGTGGAGTTTTGGTATGAGCGCATGGAATACCAGTACGAAATTTCCGGCAGCACCGGAGAGATTCTGGAGTATGAGTGGGATGACTGACGCATTATTCGTAAATTGTGGAGGAGATGATTTAATCTTAGCTCTACCAT
>CALWLH010000044.1 GCA_944381475.1 uncultured Lachnospiraceae bacterium
ATGTCTTCTCCGGGTCAAGCCATACGGCGCCGGACTGGGTCTTGCCCATCTTCTTGCCCTCGGAGTTTAAAAGCAGGGTGATGGTCATGGCATCGGCATCCTTGCCCAGCTTTCTTCTGATCAGCTCCGTGCCCCCCAGCATATTGCTCCACTGATCGTCGCCGCCAAACTGCATATTGCAGCCGTAGCGCTTGAAGAGCTCTAAAAAGTCGTAGCTCTGCATAATCATGTAGTTGAACTCCAGGAAGCTTAAGCCCCGCTCCATACGCTGCTTGTAGCACTCTGCCGTCAGCATCCTGTTGACGGAGAAGCAGGCCCCCACCTCCCGCAGAAGCTCCACATAGTTCAGATCCAGCAGCCAGTCCGCATTGTTTACCAGAATAGCCTTGCCCTCCGAGAAGTCGATAAAACGGCTCATCTGCTTCTTAAAGCACTCCACATTGTGGTTGATGGTCTCCTTTGTCATCATCTGGCGCATATCCGTGCGTCCGGAAGGATCCCCGATCATAGCCGTACCGCCGCCGATCAGCACTACCGGCTTGTTTCCAGCCATCTGCAGCCGCTTCATCAGGCAGAGCGCCATAAAATGTCCCACATGAAGACTGTCCGCTGTGGGGTCAAAGCCGATGTAGAACACGGCCTTTCCATTGTTGATCATCTCCTTGATCTCTTCCTCGTCCGTTACCTGGGCAATGAGTCCTCTTGCCCTCAGCTCATCATAAATCGTCATATCCATGACCTCCTGAAATATATTTCTTATTTCCTCCACATGTTCCTAATGAAACCAGCCGGAGCTTGATATTTTAACAATCCGGCTGCAGGTCTAAAAAAAAGTCCCTATAGCCCAAATGGGCTATAAGGACGAAAAATTCGTGTTACCACCTTACTTCGTGAAGCACTCGCACGCTCCACCTTATGAGGTACGACCCTTAAAAGGATGATACCCGCGCACTTTAACGTGTGCCAATCCGTCACAGCCTACTGGGTTTCCCGTTTGGTGTGAAGCTCAAAGATGTATTCGCATGATAACCATGACCCGCGCCTCTCATCAGCCGGCTGCTTTCTGTGGGCGTTTTATCCGCTACTTATTCTTGTCATTGCCTGTATGTGGATATGAAATTAGGGCTATTATAACGAGTTAAAGACGGATTGTCAAGGGGGAAAATGCAAAACATCACTGTTTAGAAATGGTAATCTGAAGCTTGTCCTTCTGCCTTCCATACATGGCATATATTTACTGCTGTTCACCTGGATAAGCGTACCATCGGTTCCTGGAACCTGTGCGCATACGCATAATTACAGAATGTACAAAACCCTCCACCAAAAGTGGAGGGTTAATCGTTTACGTTTTTTCATTACAGGTTATTTTGACCAAATTCCGGGCTCCTATTCGTTCAAAATCTCCGTCAGGATCCTATTCACCATACCCGGGTCCGCCTTTCCCTTCATGGCCTTCATGGTCTGACCCACCAGAAAGCCCATGGCCTTGGTTTTTCCAGCCTTATAATCCGCCACGGACTGGGGATTTGCGTCCACAATCTCCCGGATCGTCTTTTTCAGGGCGTCGGTATCATTCACCATGCCAAGCCCCTGCTCCTCCACATATTTTTCCGGATCAATGTCCTGGGCAAACACCTTCTCAAACACAGCCTTCGCGGTGGGACGGTTGATCTTTCCGTCCGCAATGAGCCCGATGAGCTTTGACAGGTTTTCCGGGGAGAAGGAGATGTCCTCCGGCTCCTTTTCCGCCTCCTTTAGAAGCTTCATGGTGTCGCCCATGAGCCAGTTGGAAACCTCCTTGGGGGCGCTGCCCAGCTTCACCGTGGCCTCAAAGAGATCCGCTAATTTTTTGGTTCCGGTCAGAATCTCCGCATCATACTCCGGCAGCTGGTACTGGCTGATATAGCGGGCCATCTTCGCATCCCGAAGCTCCGGCTGGCGAGCCCTGATGGCGGCGATATATTCATCTGAGATACGAATGGGCACCAGATCCGGCTCCGGGAAATATCTGTAATCCTGGGCGTCCTCCTTGGAGCGCATGGCGTAGGAATACTCCTTGTTGTCATCCCATCTTCTGGTCTCCTGGATGACCTTCCTGCCCTCCTCTAAAAGCTCGATCTGACGCTTTCTCTCTCTCTCGATGGCTCTTGCGATGGCCTTGAAGGAATTTAAATTCTTCATCTCGGTACGGGTGCCGAAGGCGGTGCTTCCCGCCTCTCTTACGGAAAGGTTTACATCCGCTCTCATGGAGCCCTCCTGGAGCTTGCAGTCGGAAGCTCCCAGGTACTGGATGGTCATACGCAGCTTTTCGAGGTATGCTATAACCTCATCCGCATTTCTCATATCCGGCTCCGATACGATCTCGATAAGGGGCACGCCTTTTCGGTTAAAATCCACCAGGGTACAGTCGTCCCACTCATCGTGAACCAGCTTTCCCGCATCCTCCTCCATGTGGATCTCATGAATTCGGATCTTTTTGGTACCGTCCCCGCTGGGAACCTCCACATAGCCGTTTCTACAGACGGGAAAATAAAGCTGAGAAATCTGATAGGCGGTGGGGTTATCCGGGTAAAAGTAGTTCTTTCGGTCAAACTTACAGTTCTGGGTGATGGTGCAGTTGGTGGCCAGCCCCACCGCCACCGCATACTCTAACACCTGCTTGTTTAAAACCGGCAGGGAGCCGGGCATACCGGTACACACCGGACAGGTGTGGGTATTTGGCGCGCCGCCGAAGGCGGTACTGCATCCGCAGAAAATCTTTGTCTTGGTGGCCAGCTCCACATGGACCTCCAGACCAATGACTGTCTCATATTGTTTGCTCATGGCTGCCACCTCATTATATCATTTTGGGGGCCGGGAAGGCTCCCCTGCTGCACTCATAAGCGTAAGCCGTGCGGATGATTTTCTTCTCCTGGAAGGCGTCCCCGATCAGCTGCATACCGATGGGAAGTCCCGCTTTGTCCATACCGCAGGGGAGGCTGATGCCGGGAAGTCCAGCCAGATTCACTGAGATTGTATAAATATCGCTGAGATACATCTTTAAGGGATCCCTTAGTGATTTTCCTAGCTCGGGGGCAGTGGCGGGGGCCACCGGCCCTAGGATACAGTCGTACCTCTTAAACGCCTCGTCAAAGGCCCGCTTTATGAGAGCCTTTACCTTAAGAGCCTTTACATAATAGGCATCGTAATAACCGGAGCTGAGGACAAAGGAGCCCAGCATAATACGCCGCTTTACCTCCGGGCCAAAGCCCTGGCTTCTGGTTTTCTTATACATATCGTGAAGACCCTCAAACTCCTCTGCCCGATACCCGTACTTAACCCCGTCAAAGCGGGCAAGGTTGGAGCTGGCCTCCGCACAGGCGATGACATAGTAGGCGGGGATGGCGTACTTTACAAGTCCAAGGTCAAACTCCTCCACCACAGCCCCCTTCCTTTCCAGCTCTTTGGCCGCTGCGTAAATGGCCGCCTTCACCTCCGGGTCCAGCCCCTCTCCCATATAGTCCCTGGGAATGCCGATGCGCGTACCCGCCGCATCGTCCGTCAGGGCGGAGGTAAAGTCGTAATCCTCACGCTTTACGGAGGTGGAATCCTTGGGATCATAGGAGGCGATGGCCTCCAACACTGCGGCGCAGTCGGACACATCTCTGGTCATGGGGCCGATCTGATCCAGGGAGGATGCGTAGGCGATAAGGCCGTAACGGGAAACCGTACCGTAGGTGGGCTTTAAGCCCGTCACACCGCAGTAGGCGGAGGGCTGGCGGATGGAATCGCCGGTATCGGAGCCCAGCGCATAGGGCACCTCCCTTCCCGCAACCGCCGCGGCGCTTCCGCCGGAGGACCCCCCCGGCACGCGGCCCGCGTCATAGGGGTTTTTAGTGGCCCCAAAGGCGCTGGTCTCCGTGGTAGAGCCCATGGCAAACTCATCCATATTGGTCTTTCCGATAACCACTGCGCCGGCCTTCTGAAGATTGATAACCGCCTCCGCGGTATAAACCGGCACAAAATTCTCTAACATTTTGGAGCTGCAGGTGGTGCGCAGCCCTTCCGTACACATCACATCCTTGACGGCCACGGGCACGCCTGCCAGAGGGCCTGACAGCTCCCCCGCGTCAATTTTTTTCTGTATCTGCTCCGCCTGGGCAAGCGCCCCCTCTTCATCAACCGTTACGAAGGCATGGAGGGTTTCCTCCCTGCTCTTTACAGCGTCCAGGGCGGCACGGGCGGCCTCCAGCACAGACACCTCTTTTGCCTTTATTTTTCTGCCAAGCTCCAGGGCAGTTAAGCTCATCAAATCCATGGTGTCCTCCTTACTCTACTGTTCTGGGAACAACGAAGCCGCCGTTCTTCACCTTCGGCGCATTGGCCTGCATCTTCTCCCGCTCATCCCCGTTGGTGACCACATCCTCCCGGAACACATTGTAAACCGGAAAGGTGTGGGACATGGGCTCCACCCCCTCGGTGTCCAGCTCATTTAAGGTGTCGATGTAGTCCAGCATCTCCTCCATATCCTTCTTGGCCTTCTCCTTCTCCTCATCCGAGAGGGACAGCTTTGCCAGGATACCCACATACTCAATCATCTCATCATCGATTCTGTTTGCCATAACCCGTCCTTTCTGATATTAGATTTTTTCTTTCTTACCTCATACCCCTCCTATGGCTCCAGCCGGCATACATCCCTGGGGAACATGCTGGTCTCCCGGACATTCCCTTCATCCAAAAGCTTCATGGTCAGGCGCTCTAAGCCGATGCCCAGACCGCCGTGGGGGGGCATACCGTACTTGAAGATCATCAGGTAGGACTCCATCCCCTCCGGGCTCATGCCCCGCTTTTCCAGCTTATCCAGAAGCATCTGGTACTCGTGGATCCGCTGACCCCCGGTGGTCACCTCGATACCCTTATACAAAAGATCAAAGCTTAAGGTGTACCTGTTATCCGCCGGATCGTCCATGGCGTAAAAGGGCCTCTTCTTTGAAGGATAGTGGGTGACAAATACAAAGTCGGAACCATACTCCTCCTTGAAATACCGGCCGATGAGCTGCTCCTCCTCCGGCTCTAAGTCATAGGGATTTCTGATGGTACGGTTGTACTTTTCGCTCACCAGCTGCTTGGCCTCATCAAAGCGCACCTGGGGGATGCTCTCGATTTCAGAAAGCTCCGCCCCAAGAAGCTTTACCTCCTTTGCGTAATCCCTCATAAGGACCACCATCATGTGCTTTAAAAAACCCGTCTCCATGGCCATCACATCCACGAAGCTGTCGATATAGCCCATCTCAAAGTCCATGGAAATATACTCGTTTAGGTGGCGGGTGGTGTTGTGCTTCTCCGCCCTGAACACGGGAGCCACCTCAAATACCCGGTCATAAACCCCCACCATGGTCTGCTTGTAAAACTGGGGGGACTGGCCCAGCTCCGCCTTCTGGCCGAAATAGTCCAGCTTAAAGATGTTGGCGCCCCCCTCCGCACCTCTGGAGACGATCTTGGGGGTGCGGATCTCCGTGAAGCCTTCAGAAAACAGAAACTCTCTGAAGGCCTTCACAATGCCCTCCTGTATCTTAAATTTTGCCCGTTCCCTGACATTGCGAAGAACGATGGGGC
>CALWLH010000045.1 GCA_944381475.1 uncultured Lachnospiraceae bacterium
CCTCAGAACACAAATAAGAATCAGTCAGCAGTGGCCACTAAGAAGTGGAACCGCTTTAACTGATGAGCAAAGAAAGGAGTAGCATATGCCAAAAACAAACAACTATGCACAGGTATGGGAGCCTGAACTTTTAGAGATCCTGATGCAGGGGACTCTGACTTCTCCCTTTGTGACCAGCAATGTTCGCTGGCTGGATGCAAAGACCTTCCATTTCACTCAGATGAGCACCAGCGGATACAAGAACCACAACCGGAACGGCGGATGGAACAGCGGGGTATACACCCAGACGGATGTGCCGTTTACACTGACGCATGACCGGGATATTGAATTTTTAGTGGATAAGGCCGACGTGGACGAGACTAATGCCACAGCCTCTATCCAGAATATTTCCCGGGTCTTTGAACAGACCCAGGTTGTGCCGGAGACAGATGCACTGTTCTTCTCCAAGATCGCCCAGGAAGCCAAGACCGCGGGCCTGAGCTCCAGCACGGCGGCGTCTTCGTACACCAAGGCCAATGTGTTCGGCAAGCTGAAAGAGATCCTGGCAAAGGGGAAGCTGCGCCGGTACAAGGCTAACGGCACCCTGATCATGTATGTGACCAGTGCCATCATGGACGCCCTGGAGCAGTCCACAGAGTTTACCCGCAAGATCGAGGTGACCCAGATCGCAGAGGGGGGACTGGGTATCGAAACAAGGGTGACCGATATTGATGGCGTACCGATCATGGAAGTGATTGACGATGAACGCTTTTACGATGCATTCAACTGGGAGCCGGAGGGCGGCGGCTTTGCCCCGGTTGAAAAGCAGGCAGAAAGCAGTTCCGGAGCCGGAGATGCCGTAACTGGGGCCCATAAGATCAACGTGCTGGTGGCCTGTGGTCAGACCTGCAAGACGGTCCCCAAGATCTCCAGCATCTATTACTTTGCGCCGGGTGCGCACACCAAGGGTGACGGATACCTGTACCAGAACAGAAGCCTCTCTGATGTTTTTGTATTTCCTAACGGGCGTGATGGCAAGATAGACAGCATCTATGTGGATGTAGATACCACAGAGTATACTGGAACCTGATAAAGGAGGCAAACGATGGCTTATAAGCCCTATGTAAGCCCAGAGGAGTATAAGACCCAGGGCGGCAACGCTATCCCGGATGCGGAGCTTTCAGGGGCTCTCAGGCAGGCATCCAGGCATATCGATTCCCTGACCTACAACAGGATTGTGGGTCAGGGGTTTGACAACCTGACGGAGTTTCAGAGGGAGATCATCCGGGAAGTGGTCTGCCAACAGGCTGACTTTGAGTATGAGAATGCGGATGAGATAGACACCATCCTGCAAAGCTACAGCATTAACGGGGTATCCGCACAGTTTGGGGAATCCTGGAATGTGTTTGTGGACAAGGGGATTGCCATGCGGCGGGATGTATATGCGCTGCTGTCCCAGACCGGCCTGTGCTGCCGGGTGCTTTAGGAGGTGGTACAGATGGTATATCCTTGTTTGGTGCCAAGGCGCAAATGTAAGGTATCTATATCCCTGGAATTTACCCAGGAGCCGGGAGTGAATGAGTATGGGGAACCCCTCGAAACCATCAAATGGGAAGGCCTGTGCAACTACCAGAGCACGGCAAAAAGAATACTTACGGACCAGAAAGAGCTGGTGGAGATCACCGGCTCTGCCCTTTTTACCGGGGATATCTGTCCGGAGCTGGCGGTTATATCCGGAGGAGAGGCGGTGGTATTCGGACAAAAGCGCCGGATCCTGCAGGGGAGTAAGGCCAGAAATCCGGATGGGACGGTAAACTATACGGAGGTGTTGCTGATATGAGTAAGCTACTAAAGGTATCCTCAAAAGTAAAGCTAAACAAAGCATTCCTAAAACAACTGGACGCAGCTGCCGTGACAGCCTTAGAGCAGACCGCAGAAGCTCTTCACACTGAGGTGGTGCAGACGCAGGTGGTTCCCAGGATGGATGGAAATTTGCAAGGAGAGGCATTTTTTGTAGATAAATCTCAATCAAAAAAAGGCAAGGTGTCTCTGGTACATGCAACGCCTTACGCACGACGGTTATATTTTCATCCGGAATATAATTTCCGCCATGAGGCATGGACCGATCCCGACGGGAAAACCCATCAGGGAAATCCCAATGCAAAAGGTCTTTGGTATGAAGACTGGCTGCCAGGGGGCAAGGAATCGGATTTTGTTAAAAGGACTTTTGAAAAACTGTATAGGAGGTTAGCCGACTTATGACTTTAGCAGATGTAAGAGACTATATCGCTTCCCTAGGGCTGGCAGAACATGTGTATATGGGCAAGCTCCCGGACAAATTGGAGAAGTCCATAGGCGTGTACAACAGCAAACACCAGCGGGCATATACCACAGCCATTGGGGGCTCCGATATGGAGGGATATGAGGTCAAATACGCCACCCTTCTGGTTCATTGGAACAAATATCCGGGAGAGACAGAGGAGGCCGCTACAGGGCTTTTTGAGGCACTCAGGCGCACTCAAAACGTGAGAATAAACGATGTAACTATTAAATTTATTCTGCCGCTTTACGATATCCAGGATGTAGGTACTGCTAATGCGGGTATCTATGAGATGGTAATAGAAGTGGCAATATACACCGACAAGAAAGAGAGGT
>CALWLH010000046.1 GCA_944381475.1 uncultured Lachnospiraceae bacterium
CCATCACCTCTATCAGGCCGATATTCTCCTTCTTGATGTGGTGCAGCTCTGCATGGGGGTGGTAAACCCCGAGAGGATGTTCCTGGGTGGTGATGTTATTTCTCAGCACCAAATCCAGCTCGTACACCTCCCCCACCTTTCTGGCAATGGGAGTAATGGTGTTGTGGGGCGTCCCGTCAGTCTCGGCAAAGACAAACGCCTCCTCGTCCGTATAGCCCCTCCAGACCGCCAGGATATGGGTCGCCATGTCGATAAGCCGACCCTCATCCTTATGACGGATGCGGATCACAGACATGGGCCACTTTACAATGCCGGTCTGCACATCCTCGTATCCGGGAATGATAAATTCCTCCTCAATGGGCGCCCTAGCCATGGCAAAGGTGTAATGCCCGCCCTGGAAGTGGTCATGGCTTAAAATGGAGCCGCCCACGATGGGCAGATCCGCATTGGAGCCCAAAAAGTAGTGGGGAAACTGCTTTACAAAATCAAAAAGCTTCACAAAGGTTTCCCGGCAAATTTTCATGGGCACATGCCTGCCGTTAAAGACAATGCAGTGCTCATTGTAATATACATAGGGCGAGTACTGAAAGCCCCACGGCTCATCATTGATGGTGATGGGAATAATGCGGTGGTTCTGCCTGGCAGGATGATTAAGCCGCCCGGCATAGCCCTCGTTCTCCCGACAGAGCTGGCACTTAGGGTAGGACACACTCTTTGCTTTCCCCGCCGCAGCAATGGCCTTCGGGTCCTTCTCCGGCTTTGACAGGTTGATGGTGATATCCAGTTCACCGTACTCCGTGTCCGCCTTCCACCGCATGTCCTTCACGATCCGGTCCCTGCGGATATAGTTGGTGTCCTGGGAAAACAGGTAGTACTCTTCCGTCGCCTCCTCCGGACTTCTAGAATAATCTTCCCGGAACGCTTTAATCACCACGCTGGGGGGCGGAGTGAGAAGCCCCATGATCTTTGTGTCAAAGAGGTCTCTGTATGTAACAGTATTGTCCTCCATCAGCCCGGCATCAAATGCGTAATCCAGCAGACTGTCAAGGATCGCATTTAAGGGTGGATGTTCAATGGCGTTTACATCCGCGCCATCCGCCACCTCCCCAAAAAAGTCCTCCAGTTCTCCTGCTGACTCCAGATCAAAAAGCTCCAGCAGTCTGTTGGCGGTGTAGACCAGGTCTTCTTTTTCCACAAGCCCCGTCTGCAGGCCGTATACCAGTAAATCCTTTAAAGCTGCGTAATCCATACCGGTCATCCTCTTTCAATAAGCTTTTCTATGGTTATGTATACACAGAGCAAAAGCCCCGCACTGTATTTTATAATAACACATGCGGGGTTGGTTGTAAATCGAAAGTGGGAGAAGAATCATTTCGTTAAAGTGAATTTTTTGTGTCCGAAGAAGAGCATAATTATAATCCGTTAAAGGTGTAATTCCCTCTATTTCGTCCGAATAACCCGATACATAGCCACTGGCATCATCTGCGTTGACATGATCCTGGGTATAAACTACTCCTTTTCTATTTTTCATCTTCCATATACAGCACAAACCCGTTTCTATTTGTTACTTCTTTCATTAATAAACTTCCTTCTCCTGCTTACGCTGCCTCCTCACAGAGGATTATACTTGCTTTTTTTAAATTTCACATTGCTATTTCTCTCTTTTTATGCTATACTCTATCTAAATTCATAGTATTTTATATAAACATAATTGTTGATGCATTCGCATTACGTTATTGATTCGATTTTCTATTGTAATTCTAGATTTTTCTGCAATTATAATCCCCTCAAAACCATGACTGCCTTTGCTGCCCAAAAAACTCTTGAATCAAAAAATAAAACGATATATAATGGAGGTATAGCATGAATAATCAAAATACGTCTGTCAGAAAAACCCTGAAAACACTGGAGGAGATGAACCTCTTAGACCGTTTCCTCTTCGCGGAAGCCATGGAGAACATAGAAAACCTGGAAATTCTCCTGCAAATCATACTGGATCAGCCGAATCTGAAGCTGATGGAAAAGCCCAGAACAGAGCGGGAGCTTCGCACCCGCCCGGAAAACCGCATGGTCCGCATGGATGTGTGGGGGGAGGGTAAGGACCGCACCGTTTACGATGCGGAACCTCAGCAGAAAAACACCAATAATCTTCCAAAAAGAAGTCGCTATTACCAATCCTTGATGGACTATAATTTGCTGGATATCGGAGAGATGGATTTTAATAAGCTGCCGAACAGCTATATTATTACCATTATGCCTTTCGATCTTTTCGGACTTAAATATTATCAGTATACTTTTAAGAGCTTTTGCCAGGAAAACAAGAATCTGGAAATTGGGGACAATGCCACTAGGATATTTCTGAACACCAAGGGAACAAACAATGAGGAAACGAGGCCGGAGCTGATAGCGCTTTTAAAATATATTGAACATACGACCCAGAAATATGCAGATCAATCAAACAGCCACAGAATAAAGAGGCTGCATGAAAATATTAAAAAACCAAAAAAATCTAAGGAGGTGAACCTAAAGCTTATGCAAGCATGGGAAGAACGCAAGATGGAGATCGAAGAGGGAATTGAAGAAGGACTCAGGCAGGCCACCGCACAAATACAAGCTGAACGGGACAGAGTTGCTAGCGAACGGGATAAAGTTATAAGCGAACGGGACAGAGTTGTAAGCCAGCGGGATAAGCTGGCGAAGGATTACGTAAACGGCGTCATCTCCACCGCCAAGCGCTGCGGCGCCTCCATGGAAACAGCCATCAATCTGGCTATGGAGCAGTGCTCCATCAGCCAGGAGCAGGCAGCAGAGGCGGCTGGACGGATTTATCAGACTGAGTAAACCTTCATGCGCCCGGCGGCGGGGATTTCAGGGTAACCTTCATGCGCCCAGTGGCCGGACATACCACCGTACCACGAAAGTCTGGCGGGCGCACTTGGCATACCTGAATTGATGCCGCCTATCCGGCGGCGGGGATTTCAGGGTAAAAACGTATCATGATGAAACTGCCAAACCATAAGAGCAGCCCGGCCGTGATGGCCGGGCTGCTACTGTGTAAAGTAAAGTTATAGATTCGTATACCCCATCAGGTGCTTATCCACCTCTCGGGCAACTCTTCTTCCCTCGTTCATGGCGTGAACCACCAGGGACTGGCCCCTTCTCATGTCGCCGCAGGCGAAAACGTTTGGCACGCTGGTAGCAAAGCTGTCCGGAGCGGTCTTTACATTGGAACGGCCGTCCACCTCCACACCGAAGGCGTCCGTCACGTAGGACTGGGAGCCTAAGAAGCCGGCGGCGATCAGCACGATATCCGCCTCCATCTCAAACTCGCTGCCCTCCACGGGAACCATCATCATGCGGCCGGTGCTCTCATCCTTTTTGGATTCCAGCTTCACGCAGATGAGCTTGCTTAAGTTCCCGTTCTCATCCTTTATAAATTCCTTCACCGTGGTCTGATAGATCCGGGGATCCTGCCCCCACAGGGCGATGGCCTCCTGCTGGCCGTAATCCACCTTCAGCACCCTGGGCCATTCCGGCCAGGGGTTATTTACTGCACGGGTCAGAGGCGGACAGGGCATCATTTCCAGCTGAGTCACATACTCTGCGCCGTGACGGATGCAGGTTCCCACACAGTCATTTCCCGTATCGCCGCCTCCGATGACAACCACCTTCTTGCCCTTGGCAGAGATGTAGTTTCCATCCTGCAGACCGGAGTCCAGCAGGCTCTTTGTGGTGGCGGTGAGGAAATCCACCGCAAAGTAGATGCCGTTTGCATCTCTTCCGGGAGCCTGGATGTCCCTGGGATTTGAGGCGCCGCAGGCAAGGATGACGCAGTCATATTCCTTACAAAGCTGTTCGGCGGAGTAATCCACACCCACGTTGACGCTGGTGATAAACTGCACACCCTCCTGCTCCAACAGCTCGATTCGCCTGTCAATAAACCGCTTTTCCAGCTTCATGTTGGGGATGCCGTACATCAGAAGACCCCCCACCCGGTCGCTCCTCTCAAACACCGTCACCTGGTGTCCTCTGCGGTTTAACTGCATGGCTGCCGCCAGTCCCGCAGGGCCGGAGCCCACGATGGCAATGGATTTCCCCGTGCGCACCTGGGGAATCTCCGGAACCACCCAGCCCTCCTCGAAGGCTTTTTCAATGATGGCATACTCATTTTCCTTATTGCAGGTGGGCTCGCCGCCGTTCATGGCCTGGACGCAGGCTGCCTCGCAAAGTGCCGGGCAGACCCTGGAGGTAAACTCCGGAAAACAGCTGGTCTTTTGCAGACGGTTGTAGGCCTGACGCCAGTTTCCGGTGTACACCAGGTCATTCCACTCCGGAATCAGGTTGCCCAAGGGACAGCCGATGGTTGTAGGGCCCACCTGCTGCCCGCTCTGGCAGAAGGGCACGCCGCAGTCCATACACCTGGCGGCCTGCAGCTGCTGCTTTTCTCTTGCCAGGGGGGTATGAAACTCATTGTAATTGTTGATACGCTTTAACGGGTCAAATGCCGGTGCCGTCTCTCTCTCATATTCTAAAAATCCTGTGGGCTTTCCCATATGAATCTCCCCTCCTACTTATTGGTATTGGCATAGAATGCTTCGATCTGTGCCTGCTCACTGGAGAGGCCCTTCTCTTCCATCTGATAAATCGCCATCAGCATTCTCTTATAGTCATGGGGCATAATCTTCTTGAATTTCGGCAGATACTCGCTGAAATTGTCCAGAATCTTCTTGCCCTTCTCGGAATTGGTATACTTCACATGCTCGGTGATCATCTCCTTCAGCTCCATCACATCGTACTTGCTGGAGATTTCCTCCGCAGAAACCAGCTCCTTGTTCAGCTTCGTGTACAAATCCCTGTTCTCATCCAGGACATAGGCCACACCGCCGCTCATACCTGCGGCAAAGTTCTTGCCTGTAGGACCAAGGATCACCGCGCAGCCGCCGGTCATGTACTCGCAGCCGTGGTCTCCCACGCCCTCCACAACCGCTGTAGCGCCGGAATTGCGGACACAGAAGCGCTCCCCGGCCACGCCGTTGATGAATACCTTACCGCTGGTAGCGCCATAGAGGGCAACGTTTCCGATAATGATATTGTCCTCCGCCTTAAAGGGAACGCCCTTGGGAGGGTAAACCACCAGCTTGCCGCCGGACAGACCCTTTCCAAAGTAGTCGTTGGAGTCACCCACCAGCTCCAGAGTCAGACCCTTGGGGATGAATGCGCCGAAGCTCTGTCCACCGCTGCCCTTGCACTTGATGGTGAAGGTATCCTCCGGCAGGGTATTTTCACCGTGCTGTCTGGTGATCTCTGCGCCAAAGATGGTGCCCACGGTTCTGTCCACGCTGGAAACATCCACCTCGATACTCTTTTTCGTGCCATTCTTCAGAGCAGTCCTCAGCTTGTTTAAGAGGATCTTCTCGTCAATGGTCTTTTCCAGCTCGAAGTCGTAGACATTCTTGTGATAATATCCTGCAATGGGCTGACCTGCGTAAGGGTTATTGATCACACGGCTCAGATCCACCTTATTTGCACGCTCAAACTCAAAATCCTTCTTCTGAAACAGCAGGTCTGTGCGGCCAACCAGCTCATCCACTGTGCGGATGCCAAGCTTAGCCATGTACTCCCGAAGCTCCTGGGCGATGAAGCGCATGAAGTTGATCACATACTCCGGCTTACCCTTAAAGCGCTTCCGAAGCTCCGGATTCTGGGTGGCGATGCCCACTGGGCAGGTATCCAGGTTGCAGACCCGCATCATGACGCAGCCCATCGTTACCAACGGAGCTGTTGCAAAGCCAAACTCCTCCGCGCCAAGCATGGCGGCAATCGCCACATCCCGGCCGGTCATCAGCTTTCCGTCGGTCTCTAATATTACCTTATCCCGAAGGCCATTCATGATAAGGGTCTGGTGTGCCTCAGAAAGTCCCAGCTCCCAGGGAAGACCCGCATTGTAAATGGAGTTTCTAGGCGCAGCCCCGGTACCTCCGTCATAGCCGGAAATCAGAATCACCTGTGCTCCCGCCTTTGCAACGCCGGCTGCAACAGTACCCACGCCCGCCTCGGAAACCAGTTTTACGGAGATTCTGGAATTCACATTCGCATTCTTGCAGTCATAGATCAGCTGGGCCAGGTCCTCGATGGAATAAATATCGTGGTGGGGCGGCGGTGAGATCAGAGCCACGCCCGGTGTGGAATGCCTGGTCTTGGCAATCCAGGGATAAACCTTTGCTGCGGGAAGCTGTCCCCCCTCGCCGGGCTTTGCCCCCTGGGCCATCTTGATCTGAATCTCCTGGGCGCTTACCAGGTACTCGCTGGTAACGCCGAAACGTCCGGAAGCGATCTGCTTGATAGCGGAGCACCGGTTCTTACCGTCCTTGCAGATGGTGACGCGTTCATTGTCCACGCCGCCCTATCCGGAGATTGAGTTACTGTGCAGGGTATTCATGGCGATGGCCAGGGTCTCGTGGGCCTCCTGGGAGATGGAACCGTAGCTCATGGCGCCGGTCTTAAAGCGCTTCACGATCTCATCCACGCTCTCCACCTCGTCAATGGGGATTCCGCCGTTCTCGTCAAACTTAAAGTCCAAAAGCCCCCTAAGGTTCATGGTTCGCTCTTCCTGGTTTAAGTTCTCAGAGTATTTCTTAAACATGGCATAGTCGCCATGCATAGTTGACTGCTGTAAAAGATATATGGACTGGGGATTATACAAATGCTCCTCAAAGCCCGCTCTTGCCTTATGGCTGCCGATGCTGTCAAGGGTGGTATCCTGACTTAAGCCCAGGGGGTCAAAGGCCTTGTTGTGCAGGGCGTGTACGTCCTGGGAGATATCCTCCAGGCTGATACCCTCCACACGGCTGACGGTGTTGGTAAAGTATTTCTCGATCACATCGGAGTTGATACCAATGGCCTCAAAAATCTGGGAGCCTTGGTAGGACTGAATGGTGGAGATACCCATCTTGGAGGCGATCTTTACGATACCGTGAAGCACCGCATCGTTGTAAGAATTCACCGCCGCATAGTAATCCTTATCCAGCATTCCGCTTTCGATGAGATAGCGGATATTGTCCTGAGCCAGGTAAGGGTTGATGGCGCAGGCGCCGTAGCCAAGGAGTGTGGCAAAATGATGCACCTCCCTGGGCTCGCCGCTCTCCAGGATGAGACCCACACTGGTCTTTTTCTTGGTGTTGATCAAATGCTGGTTCACTGTTGAGACCGCAAGCAAAGAGGGAATGGCCACATGGTTCTCATCCACGCCCCGGTCTGTCAGAATGATGATGTTTGCCCCGTCATGCTCCGCCCGGTCCACCAAAAGGCACAGATGGTCCAGAGCCTTTGCCAGGGATGTATTCTTGTAGAAGATGATGGGAACCTCCACCACAGTAAAGCCCTCCACCTTCATGCTCTTGATCTTTAACAGATCCGTGCTGGTAAGGATGGGGTTGTTGATCTTTAAGATCTTGCAGTTCTTTGCTTCCTCCTTTAAGATATTGCCCTCCTGGCCCAAATAGACGGTGGTGGAGGTGACAATCTCCTCACGGATGGCGTCGATGGGCGGGTTTGTAACCTGGGCAAACAGCTGCTTAAAATAGTTAAACAGGGGCTGATGCTCCTTGGAGAGCACCGCCAGAGGCGTATCCACGCCCATGGCGGAAACCGCCTCGGCGCCGTTCTTTGCCATGGGCAGGATCATGGTGCGCAGCTGCTCATAGGTATATCCGAAGCTCTTGGAGAGCCTCTGGCGCTCATCGTTAGAGTACTCCACCACACGCTCATTGGGAATCTTCAGATCGCCAAGCTCCACCAGATTTGAATCCAGCCACTCACCGTAGGGCTGGCGGGTGGAGTAGCGCTTCTTGATCTCATCGTCTGTTACCAGAACCCCCTGCTTAGTGTCCACCAGAAGCATACGGCCCGGGCGCAGGCGTTCCTTCTTCACAACATGGGTCTGATCAATCTCCAAGGCGCCCACCTCGGAGGCCAGGATCACGTTGTCGTCGTCGGTGATGTAATACCTGGAGGGACGCAGTCCGTTTCTGTCCAGCACAGCGCCCATCAGGTCCCCGTCTGAAAATACAATGGAGGCCGGCCCATCCCAGGACTCCATCATGGTGGCATAGTACTGATAGAAATCCTTCTTTTCCTGGGGCATGTGCTTATCATTTGCCCAGGGCTCGGGAATGGTCACCATCACCGCCAAGGGAAGCTCCATGCCGCTCATAACCAGGAATTCCAGCGTATTGTCAAGCATCGCGGAGTCGGACCCTTCCGCGTTCACCACCGGCAAGATCTTTGTCATCTCATCCTTTAAGTAGTCGGACTCCATGTTCTCCTCGCGGGCATGCATCTTATCCACATTTCCTCGGATGGTATTGATCTCACCATTGTGGACAATAAAGCGGTTGGGATGGGCACGCTGCCAGCTGGGATTTGTGTTGGTGGAAAAACGGGAATGCACCACCGCCATAGCGGATACATAGGATTTGTCCAGCAAATCCAGATAGAAGTTTCTAAGCTGCTTTACGAGAAACATTCCCTTATAGACGATGGTGCGGCTGCTTAAGGATGCCACATATGTATCGTCGTTGGATTGCTCAAATACACGGCGGGCGACGTAGAGCTTCCGGTCAAAATCCAGCCCCTTCTCCACATTTACGGGCTTCTTTATAAAAGCCTGCATGATGCAGGGCATACAATCCCTGGCCTTGCTTCCGAGAATCTCCGGGTTGATGGGAACATCCCGCCATCCAAGAAAGTCCATGCCCTCTTTTTTGATGATGATCTCAAACATCTTCATAGCCTGCATGCGCTTGAGGGCCTCCTGGGGAAAGAAGAACATGCCGATGCCATATTCCCGCTCCTCACCGATATCAAAGTGCAGCTCCTCCGCCACCTTACTGAAAAAAGGGTGGGATATCTGAAGCAGAATACCAACACCGTCGCCGGTCTTGCCCTCCGCATCCTTGCCTGCACGATGTTCCAGCTTCTCAACGATACTCAGCGCGTCATTTACAGTTTTATGGGTTTTCTTACCCTTGATATTGACCACAGCGCCGATACCGCAGTTGTCGTGCTCAAAATGGGAATCATAGAGTCCCTGCTCTGCCCGGACATCACTTCTTACCTCAAAGGGCGCCTGCGTCGTCCTGTCAACCTTTGCTCTCTCTTTTGCCATACTCCATCCTTTCTGCAAAATAAAAGGAACACGAAACAGACAGGCTCGCCTTTGAGTCCGATTTCGTATTCCTTCATGCAGTTTTATTATTTTGAAACTAAAGCTGTATTCATGCATGATGCCAGGGCCAGAAGCACGGGCATCTGCGTAAGTGATAATTATAATACAATAAAAACCCTTATCTGTAAAGTAAAACTTTTTGGTTAATTGTCAGATAATTCTTCAATTGATGTATTCAAACATAAATTTTCTTTCTTATTTGTGAATATTTCAATTTTGTCTGACAGTTCGCCTATTTATCTGTCATGCCTCTACCAATGCAACGGTCTCCCTGGCAATGGCCAGCTCCTCGTTTGTGGGAACCACCAGCACTCTGCAGACAGAATCCTCCGTGGCCAGATCCATCTCTATCCCCTTGGTGGCAGAATTCAGCACCTTATTGATATGAATCCCTATGCCCTCCAAAAAGCCGCATACCCTGGCACGAACCTTGGTATCATTCTCTCCGACTCCTGCGGTGAAGGCGATGGCGTCCGCGCCTCCCATGGCAACCATGTAGGCGCCGATATACTTGGCGATGTCATAGCAGAATACCTCCAGCGCTTCATCTGCCAGAACATTTCCCCCAGAGGCAGCATCGTCCAGATCCCGGAAGTCGCTGGACACACCGGACATACCTGCCATTCCGGACTTTTTATTCAGTATGTTCATCACCTCTTCCAGGGTCAGGCCCTCCTTTTCCGCCAGAAAGCTGATAATGGCAGGATCCAGGCTTCCGCTTCTGGTGCCCATGGGAAGACCCTCAAGAGGCGTCAGACCCATGGAGGTATCAATGGACTTGCCCTGCTTCACCGCGCAGATGGAGGAGCCGTTGCCCAGATGGCAGACGATGATATTCACCTCCTCCGGCTTTTTCCCAAGCATTTGGGCAGCCCGCTTTGATACAAAGCTGTGGCTGGTACCGTGGAAACCGTAACGGCGAATGCCGTACTTCTCATAATATTCGTGGGGAATACCGTAAAGGTATGCCCTCTTTGGCATGGTCTGGTGAAAAGCTGTGTCGAAAACCGCAGCCATGGGAACCTGGGGCATCAGCTGTCTGCATGCCCGGACTCCAATCAGATTAGCCGGGTTATGCAGGGGCGCCAGATCGCTGCACTTTTCGATCTCCCTGATCACATCGGAGGTAATCAGGGTGGACTTTGCAAATTTCTCCCCGCCATGTACGATACGGTGCCCGATGGCGCCGATTTCAGACAGATCCCTGATTACACCGCAGTCCGGAGCTATCAGATGCTCCAGCACCAGGGAAACTGCAACAGTGTGGTTTGGCATATTCTTCTCCAAAACCACCTGCTCCTTACCTGCAGGCCGATGTGTCAGACGGCCGTCGATGCCGATTCGCTCGCACAGCCCCTTTGCCAGTACCCGCTCACTCTCCGAATCAATCAACTGATATTTCAGCGAGGAGCTGCCGCAGTTTAAAACCAATACCTTCATAACCTCTTATGCCTCCCCTTCAGTTTTTATGCCAAGGAGCATCTCCAAACGCTTTTTCATGGCCTCAAACTGCTTATTGGCAGGGGCCTGTTGGCAGGCAGTCTTAGCCAGCTCATAGGCATGATTTAACTGCTTGCCGCCCTTTTCCTTGTTTCCCCGGGACTGATAATACTGTCCGCTGAGCATATAGCAGGTAATTTCATCTCCCAGAGCCGCATTTTTAGCCAATGCGTTCACCATGCTGATCTTCTGGGTGGCCTTTTCATAGGCGCTGTCGATCTCCTCCTGGTCATGCTTCAAGAGCACATAGCAGCCTGCAAGATTCATGTAGTTTCTTGCGATGAGAATACCGGAGCGAACGGGATCCTCCTGCTCATGCTCGCTTAAGACATAGATGGAATCCTCCAGACTATCCTGGGCATTTTCCGCATCCTTGTAGAGGGAATAGATGGTGGCCAGGGTGGACATGCTGGTGCCAAGCTTTACTCCGGCTTCCTTGTTGTCCAAAGCCTGATAGATCGCCTTCTGGATGCTGACCACATCCTTATACATGGCAATGGCATCCTTGTAATTTCCGATGGAGGTATTCATCACCGCCATGGCTGCAATGCAGTCCGCACGCAGCTCCAGATGCTTGCCGCTGCCCTTCTTGGCGTTCTCCTGGGTCACCGTGATGGCCGCCTTATAAAAATTCATTCCCGCGTCAAAGGGACGCTGGGTCTTTTCATTCAGCGCTCTTGGCTGATTTCCAAAGGCATTGCAGCCAATACAGGTTCTGCAGTTGTTGGCCAGCTTTGCGTAGGCCATACCAAGACGCAGATCATACTTTGACTTGTCCAGCTCGTGAAGCTTCTGCGCAAACTGAACCATCTGCTTATAATAGGTCTCCGCCTCCACAAACTTTCTTGCCCGCATACGAAGATCCCCGATCACCTCATTGTAAGTAATCACAATGCCATAGAATTCAGGGCAGTCATTTGGAAGCGTCTCCTCCACCCACTTCTGCATGTCGAGAATCATATTAATTGCCTCGTCAGGCTGCTGTTTTGCCAGTGTCAGCGCAGCATTCAAGCGCTCCTGCGCCTTCTGAACCTCTTTTTCGTACATAGTATTATCTCCTTAAAATGTGATTTGTATTGGAGTCAGAAATTTATTTACTCAACCTTATAAATCTGACTGTGCAGCATATTGATGGTGTATTCAAAATCCGGCACAAGCATCTCGTTCCAGGTGTAGTAATATCCGTCATAGGGGATACGATTCATAACCAGCGTATACTTCAGATACCCCGGCGCCGAGGCCAAAAGCGTGGCCACAGTGGCCTCATCCACATTATGGGTGATGCAGGGAAGGGCGGTATCCAGAAATTCACCCAGTTCTGTGACGCTCAAGCCCTTCAGCTTTTCAAATATAAGGCTGAGAACCTTGCGCTGGCGCTCAGTACGGGCATAGTCAGCCCCTTCCGTATACCTGATTCTGGAATACGCAACCGCCTGCAGACCATTTAAGTGGACATTCCCCCCTGTAAGCTGGTAATCCTCCGCTGCCACTCCCGTCTCCCGGGCAAGATAGGGGACATAATACTTGTTGGCTACAGCCGCCTCCTCATCCGTGATATCTATGTCCAGTCCCCCGATGCTGTCGATGATTTTGATCATATCATAAAAATTCACCGTGGCATAATTGTCAATATCAATCTTATACATCTCCTCTATGGTCTGAACCAGCAGCGGCCCTCCACCCTTTGCATGGGCGTAATTCAGCTTCTGCGGGCTGCCCACACCGGGAACGATGGCATACAAATCCCTCATAAAAGAGGTCAGGGTAATTTCTTTGGTCTCCTGGTTGATGGATGCCAGAATCATACTGTCTGAGTTACCATTCCAGGTCTCGCCAGCCCTCAGATCCAGACCGATCAGCAGAATATTATACACATATCCGCCCCCTGGTATCTCCACATCCTGCAGCTCCTGGCGCTGTTCCTCGATGCTTTGAAACTCCAGCTCAAGATCCACGGAAAGGGTTTCATCCGCATCAGGCGGAATATCATCCTCCTCCCGCCCCACATACTTGTCATACTGCGTAACATCCTCATCAGGGATATAGTCGGACTTGTTATAGTAATACTGGAATAAGAGCACCACCGCCAGTACAGCTACCAGGCATATACATAACACCGCTCCGGCAGCGATCATTATGCGATTCCATATCTTTTTGCTGCGCTTCGGTGAAGCTGACTTGATTTTGACAGCATTTTTTTTCTTTTCTGACATAATTTCCTTTCAGGCAGAATACAGTTTACTCCCTGCCTTATAACACCATATCGCATCTACTATACCAAAAAAAGCGACAAAACACAATATCATTTTTCCCGGTAAGGAGGGATTTAAACTTTATTTCTATCCCTCAGGGAAAAGATGCAGCCGCAGTAATCCTGGCGGTACAGCCCGTAGATGCGGGACAGCTCAATGGAGCGCTGATAGCCTCCCTTTTTTTTGAAATCTGAAGGCAGATAATGGATGCCGTAGGTCTCTGCCAGCTCCTCGCCGATGGAATTGAGCCATTCCGCGTTTTTCATGGGGCTGATAGAAAGCGTGGTGGTAAAATAGTCCGCCTTCAGCTCCCGGCAAAGCTTTGCAGCCTCGGTAAGCCGCAGCTTATAGCATTCATAGCAGCGTTTTCCACGCTCCGGCTCCTGTTCCAGTCCCTTTGAAATCTCATAAAACCGCTCCGGCTCATAAGTCCCCTCTATCAGCCTGACGGGATAATAAAAATCCATCCGGGAAAGCAGGGACTTCAGCTCTTTCACGCGCTTTTCATATTCCTCCTGTCTGCTGATATTTGGATTATAGTAAAACAGGATTATTTCAAAATATCGTGACAGATATTCCAGCACATAGCTGCTGCAGGGTGCGCAGCAGCTGTGCAAAAGCAGCTTTTCAGGAGATTTTCCCGGAAGGGTTTCAAGGATTTGATCCAGTTCCCTCTGATAGTTTCTTTTCACCGCAATACTTCCTCCATAACAAAAGAAAGAGCTGTCAAACAGCTCTTTCAGATATTCTGCGCGATACGCCCGGAGGACGACCTCCGTGCTTGCACGAGCGGGCATCCGACGGGCAACGGTCATCGAGCGGCAATGCCGCGAGATGCGCGAGGTATCGCGGTGAGCGGGTAGGGGGAAGGAATCTTCCCCTATCCGATCAGCCGCCCTCTTTACTTTCCGTTTTCAGGCTGGCGGTAATGTTACAGGAAATCCCTGATGCGCTTTGAGCGGACAGGATTCCGCAGCTTTCTCAGTGCCTTCGCCTCAATCTGACGGATACGCTCGCGGGTAACCTTAAAGACCTGTCCCACTTCCTCCAGAGTTCTGGGATGCCCATCCTCCAGGCCAAACCGCAGGACAATCACCTGGCGCTCACGCTCCTTCAAATCACCCAGAATCAGGTCGATCTGTTCCCGAAGCATCACGGTTTCCACATTTCCCTCAGGAGTAACGGCCTTGTCATCCTTTACGAAATCTCCCAGATTGGAATCGTCCTCCTCGCCAATAGGAGTTTCCAAAGACGCCGGCTCTCTGGCAATCTGCATGATCTCCATGACACGCTCCTCGCTCATATCAAGGGCCTGTGCCAGCTCCTTCACACTGGGCTCATAGCCAAGCTCCAGCGTTAGCTTACGCTGCATCTTTGAGAGCTTATTGATGGTTTCCACCATATGTACAGGAACACGAATGGTACGGGCCTGATCTGCCAGAGCCCGGGTCACGGACTGGCGGATCCACCATGTCGCATAGGTGCTTAGCTTATAGCCCTTGGTGTAGTCGAACTTTTCCACACCCTTGATAAGCCCCATGTTTCCCTCCTGAACCAGGTCCAAAAAGCTCATGCCCCGACCAGTGTAGCGCTTTGCTATGCTTACAACCAGACGAAGATTGGCCTCTATCAGCCGGTTCTTTGCGTCCTCGTCCCCCTCAGACTTTCTCTTTGCCAGCTCACGCTCCTCATCTTCTTTTAAAAGAGGAACCGTTCCGATTTCCTTCAGGTACATGCGAACGGGATCTTCGGTTCCAACGCCCTCCAGGAGATCCGCGGAATCCAGGTCAATCTCCTCCTCATCCTCCCCGTTATAGTCCAGTATATCTGCGTCGTCTAACAGCGGATCTTCCACATCCACATCCCCCATAGGGATGCGAAGAACCTCAATTTTCTTGCTCTCAAGATAAGAATATACGAATTCAAAATCCTCTGGAGAAAGGGCTACGCCAGCAAAATGATCATTGATATCATTGAAATCAAGTGTGGCATTTTTTCCCTTAGCCAGCTCTACCAGTGCATCACACTGTGCTTTCAGCACTTCTTTTTCCATAAGTTTCCCACCTTTCTGCAATGTTGACATTCTACGACGTAATTCAACATTTTAGCAATTAAAACAAGCATTGTCAATAGAAACTCTTCAAAAAAATGTGAAAAATTGGTGATAGTGTCAAAATATTCTGATACCAGGGTCAAAATCCCAAAAATCCCAGATACCAGTCTAAGATCTGCTGTCCCGCCATCATGACAATCAGCGCAGAAATACAGATAAAAGGTCCAAAAGCAAAGTGCTCGTCACGCTTTTTTGTCTTTTTTGCCAGTCCGATCACAGCATAGCCGCCCCCAATAACAACTGAAAAGAAAAACAGCAGAATGGACAGCTTCCAGCCAAAGAACACCCCCAGAGCCGCAAAAAGCTTAATGTCTCCGCCGCCAAAGGCTCCCTCCTTGACAAGAACCAACAGGTACA
Organism: uncultured Lachnospiraceae bacterium; assembly: GCA_944381475.1. Taxonomy (GTDB): domain Bacteria; phylum Bacillota; class Clostridia; order Lachnospirales; family Lachnospiraceae; genus UBA4292. The sequence continues at coordinate 15,449 of CALWLH010000046.1, forward strand.
TAGGGAGACTAATGGAAAAAAATCCGATCAGACGCTCCACCCAAGTGATATCCTTAAACAGGAAAGCAGAGAGGATGCCTCCCAAAAGCACCATCACATTTGTGCTGTCAAAAATGGTCATGGTGTCCCAGTCGATAAAGGCGATCACCGTCAGCACGGAGCACATGTAAAAGCAAAGCAATGCGCTTAAAACCCCTGTGACAGTAGGGTAAAGCGGATCCACATACTTCCAGCAGCAAAGCAGGGCGCAAATCCCGCCGATGCTTTCCACCAGGGGATAGCGCTTAGAAATAGGCGCTTTGCAGTACCGGCACTTCCCTCCCAAAAACAGCCAGGAAAACAAGGGCACCAGATCAACTGCATGAAGGGTATGCTTGCAATGGGGGCAAAAGCTCCTGCCCTTCGCAAAGGAAAGCTTTTGGGGCGCCCGGTAGATCACCACATTCAGGAACGAAAAAATAATGGTTCCAAACACAAATACAAAAATATACCAAACCACATTGAACACTGTTTCCATATGTACTCCTTATCCTTTTGCTGGCGTCTGCAAACGCAGTCTGCTCCGATTATAATATAGCCCAAATCCCCCGCATTTGCAAGGTGTTTTATTACCGGTTCCGGCATCCGTCACTGGGGCAAAATTTGTAATATCCTGTTCTGCACGCAGAAATCCAAGTCCAGGGTTCTCCTTACCTTCTGCCCGTCAAACTGAATTTCAATTTTGTTTTGCTTCACGCTGGTGATGGTTCCCTCTTTATAAATATTATGCATCACCCGGATTCCCGGAGCAAATTCCTTTTTGGATACGAGAAGCTCGCCCAGATATCTGGAAGGCTCAACAGGCTTCCCAAAGCGCTTCTGCACCCAGCTGACATGGACAAAATCCTTCGCTCTGGTGAAGGCCACGTAAAACATCCGCCGCTCCTCCTCCAGCTCGTCCGGCGTAACGGCCTTACTGTAGGGAGTAACGCCCTCGTTGACATCGATAAGAAATACATGGGAAAATTCCAGCCCCTTCGCACTGTGATAAGTCATCATGGCGACGCCCTCCCGCCTGGCGGTCTTCTTCTCGGCGGCATTTCTTAACAGCTCCTCCTTCACACGGGCAATATGCCCATACCATTCCTCACAGGTATTAAAGGGCTTCGCGCTCTCCTCCAGCTCGTCAAAAAGAGTTAAAAGCTCATCCGGCTTCATATTCCGATACTGGGCATATTCCTTCACATAGGTCTCATACCCCACCGCATGGCGCAGATAGTGGACGGCAGCATAGGGCTTCATCCCCCGGAGCATAATCAGGTCGTTCTCCAGCTTGTCAATGCGCTCCTGCACATACTCCTTGTCCCCGTAATATTTGCGCATCTGGTCAAAGCTGACCTGCTCCTCCGAGAAGCATTCCCGGGAAATGTAGCGCTTGGGTTTATTGATAATCTGCAAAAACAGGGCTCTGCTCCGCTCCCCCTCCGCCAGCCGCAGATATGTATGCAGGTCGCGAAAAATCCAGTGTTCATAGATATTGGGAATCACATCCCGCATATAAAAGGGCAGGTTGACCCGCATAAACAGCTCCGCAGCGGACCGGGGCTGAATATTCGTTCTGAAAAGCACCGCCATGTCCCGGTATGGAACCCCGGCCTGGTGGATCTGGCGTATTCTGGCAAGCAGGTCTTCGTTCTGGGCCTTTGAATCCTCAAAGGAGTGAAACAGCACCGCCGGACTCTCCCCTTCCCTGCTGGCGGTAATCTGCTTTTTATATCTGGCAGTATTATTGGAAATCAGCCGCCCCGCCATTTCCACGATCTGCCTGCCGGAGCGGTAATTGATGTTTAGGAGAATCTGCTTCCCCTCCGGAAAGTCCTTTGAAAAGGACAGCATGATCTCCGGCCTGGCCCCCCGGAACCGATAAATGCTCTGGTCATCGTCCCCCACCAGCATCAGGTTGTTTTCCGGCAGGGCCAGAAGCTTTGTGAGCTTATACTGGAGCATATTGGTATCCTGCACCTCATCCACCAGAATATAGGTGAATTTTTTCTGCCAGAGGGCCAGGATATCCTGACGCTTTGTAAACAGCTCGTAGCACAAAAGCTGCATATCGTCAAAGTCGATGAGATTTGCGCAAGCCAGCCGTTTTTCATAGCCTTTGTAGGCCTTTAAAAACACCTCCTGAGGACAGTTCATGGGATAATAGCGGGCGGGATCCATCCCCTCCCCCTTTACCAGACTGATCTCAGACTGGAGCTTTTCGGAAAACTCCTTCTCATCCTCCACATCATAGTTCAGCTCCGCCAGAATCTCCCGGAAAAAGAGCTGCTTCTGCTCCGGGCGAAGGATATTGTTTCCCGTATAGCCATAGGCATATTTTAGGATATGAAAGAAAATGGAGTGAAAGGTGGAAAATGTCACCCCGGTACGCTCCATTCCCGCATCAGCCGCCAGTTTTTGAAAGCGCTCCCCCATCTCCCTGGCAGCAGCATTGGTAAAGGTGATAACCAGGATATTTCTGGGGTTCACGCCATAGTTCTCTATCAGAGCCTTCACCCGCATGGTGATCACAAAGGTCTTTCCCGACCCTGGCCCCGCAAGCACCAGAAGCGGTCCTGTATGGTGCAGGACCGCCTCTCTCTGTGCTTCGTTCATGATTACATCTGTTTTCGACATTTATTTCTCACCTAACGCAGCCTGAAGCTTTCCGATGGAGGTTCTGATGCGGGAGATGGACTCCTCCCTTCCGATCACCTCCATAATGTCCGTGGCGCCTCCGGGTGTGGACTGCTTTCCTGATACAGCCACCCGAAGGGGCCACATAGCATAGCCGTTCTTACAGCCCTTATCCGCCACATACTTTGTCAGGGTCTCGTAGAGGGCCTGGTTGGAATAGTCCTCCTGGGCCTCGTAGACGGGAAGAAGCTCCAAGAGCACCTCCAGGGAGCTTTCCAGGCTGGTCTTCATTTTCTTGTGGGCAAACATGGCCGCATCATAATCCGGCATCTCCTCCAGAAAATCAATCAGGGGACAGATGTCGGGAAACACCTCAATACGGGTCTTTACCATGTCCGCGATCTTCCTCAGATCATAGTCCTTATGGATCACCTCCCTGATATAGGGCGCGGCCATCTCATAGAACCGGTCATTGTCCATAGCCTTGATATATTCCCCGTTCATCCACTTCAGCTTCCCGTAGTCAAAAACCGCAGGGGACTTGCTGATCTTGGTGTAGTCAAACTTCTCGATCAGCTCCTGCATGGACAATAGCTCCTGGTTGTCCTCGGGACTCCAGCCAAGGAGCGCCACAAAATTCACGATGGCCTCCGGCAGAAAGCCCTGCTCCACCAGGTCCTCAAAGGAGGAGTGCCCGCTTCTCTTTGCCAGCTTGTGGTGCTCCTCGTCGGTGATCAGAGGGCAGTGGATATACTTGGGAATCTCCCAGCCAAAGGCCTGATAGAGACGATTGTACTTCGGAGAAGATGAAAGATACTCGTTTCCCCGCACCACATGGGTGATGCCCATCAGATGATCGTCAATCACATTGGCAAAATTGTAGGTGGGATAGCCGTCGGACTTGATGAGGATCATGTCGTCCAGCTCCTTATTCTCCACCGTGATATCCCCGTAGAGCTCGTCGTGGAAGGTGGTTGTCCCTTCCGTAGGGTTATTCTGACGGATGACAAAGGGCATACCCGCCGCCAGGTTTGCCTCCACCTCCTCCTTGGAAAGTCCCAGGCAGTGCTTGTCGTAGGTGCTGACCTCCTTGCCCTCCACCGTGGTTTTTAAGGACTCCAGGCGCTCCTTTGTGCAGAAGCAGTAGTAGGCCTCGCCCTTCTCCACCAGCTCCTTAGCATACTTCATATAGATGCCGGTCTTCATGCGCTCGCTCTGGATGTAGGGACCGCAGCCCCCGTCCTTGTCCGGCCCCTCGTCGTGCTCCATACCAACGGTCTTTAGTGTCCGGTAGATGTTCTCCGTGGCACCCTCCACGAAGCGTTCCTGGTCCGTGTCCTCTATTCTTAAAAGGAAGTCCCCTCCCTCGTGCTTTGCGATCAGATACTCGTATAGTGCGGTGCGCAGATTTCCCACATGCATTCTGCCCGTGGGACTGGGCGCATATCTTGTTCTAACCTTCATGTCTACCTCCAGCTGTATATTTGGCCGTCTGCTCCGACCATGTCACACATATTTTAATCCAAGTTTTTTATTTGGTCAATGCTTTTATAAGCGTATCAGCGATGAAGAATAAAAGAGCACGTTATCCCGCCATGGGCCCAAACAATTCCGTCAGGTCGAATATATTTATCAAGAAACGGTCATCATCCACCGCCTCCGAGTAGCCGTATTCCCCATTTTCAAGCTGGAAGCAGCCGTAATATTTACCGTCAGCATCCTCCCTAAAGTCCGCATAAATACTGACAAGGGACAGCTTTTCTCCTGCTCTCACAATCGTCAGCGCTTCGCCATCCATGACATCATATAAAACGGCACTTTCCCACACCGTACAGGAAACCGGATTCTCCAGCTTGCATACTGTGACCGGCTGTTTGAAAAACATACCTGTTTCAGGCTGCAGTCCAATCTCATACTCATAAGCGTGACCGCTCCAGTCACCGCGCACAGTAACAGATTCTGTCTTTTCCTCTTCGTCATTTAGCAACTCTTCTATATTCAATATATGAGATATGTCAAAACTATAGCAGCTTGACAATCCCAGGCTGCGAATATTGGTGCCGTCATAGCGATATATTTCTGCCCAGCTGCACTCCGGCCCGTCCCCATAACCGATTTCCAGCCACTGATCCGCAGGGTTTATATCCAACACGAACAGCTGCAGCTGTTCCCCTGCATAGACTGTATCCGCAAGAAGGTGATCATCGATCAGTATGCGCACCATGAGCTTCACAGATCCCTCTTCATGCACAGCTTTCGTAGCCTTCGCATAGAGCTTTTCATAGATGCCGTCCCCATTAAAATCCACCCAGGCACTGTATTCCTCGCCGGGCAGCACCGTCTTCATCATCGCTCTGTCAAGCTTTTGCAAAAAGGGGGTATAGGCATCCGCTGACACGGAGTCTTCATCCACCGGCTCTGTAGAAAATACCTCCTCAAAGGGTAGGCTTTGCAGCTGTACCTGGCAGGATGTGCCCTTTTCCGGATGGTCAAGCAGGATGTACCCTGCCTCTTTCGTATCCGTTTCAACCTTAAAATAGGCTGCGTCATTCCACATCAAAACACCGGTCAGGCGGAGGCTTTTCCCCTGCAAGAGTATTACCTGGGTATCATCCATGCCCATATCCGTCTGGGCATATGCCGCAACTGGCCGCCGCAGATACCATTCCGGCGCATCCTGCAGAGTCCAATAGGTCTGGTTATAGCTGATCTGGCTGTCCGATTGCAATGAAGAATCTTTTACTGTCCAGTAGGTATAGGCCGCCGTGCCAAAGAAGGTGTAAGGCCCACGCAGACAGTAGACAACCTCCGCTGTTCCCAGGCAAATCCAATCACCCTTAAAGCAGCGCATAAAAATGCTGCTGTTTTTCCCATCATCCGTATGCCTGGACAGAAGCAAATCCACACAGGAGTCTGTCTGACAATGATTGACGGTAATGGCGTCAATCTGCCCCTGCTGTGCCTGTGCTGCCTTCAGCGCATACTCTCTGGCAGCGACCCTGCTTTCCCCTTGCCCGCTTTCACTATAGCTATATGTGAACAGGCTATAGTGCTGTTCCTCCTCCTTCCAGCGCAGCGCAACCCCCTCCGGGTATGCGTCCTCTCCGTCAAGCTCCAAAAGCAGACACTGCCAGGGCATATAGCTGCCGCTTTCCGTCACATACTGAATGTCCGTGTCCCGATACAGCTCTGCCATGTAAGCTTTCAGCTGCTCTGTCCAGTCTGTATCTGCCGTCCGGGTTTCATCTGTACTTATTTCTTCTGCGCTGGTTTCACCTGCTTTTACAGATGTTTCTTCCGGGTTCACTGCCTTTTTGCCCCAAATCCCCCAGACCATCACACATACCAGCAATACAAGCAAAACCGCAGCCGCCAAAGCCATCACACGCCGCCAGCTTTTTTGTCCTTGGCTGTTCCCATCCTCCTGCGGCTGTGCAGATGCCTGCGGCCCAGGCTCTTCGTCATAGACAAAGTGGATGTCCCTGTGGTCGCTGTACTGATAATCCTCCAAGTCCTCTTTCATATGCTCCCCCCTTCACAAGGTCATGTGCTTGTTGTATATCCGCATGTTCTGCATGTTTTTGTGCTGCCGCTAAGTACTGAAAGTGATTATCCGCCCTTCCCGCTGGATCTTGTAAGATAACTTCGTCATTTTTCACTGTTATATTCTTAATAATTATGTTATGTCCGATACATTGTATATCTATACTTCTTATCACACCTTTTATATATTGTCAATGTTAATCATGGATTATCAGCAGCAAAAGACTAAAACGTTTCTTTTATGGGGTGGAAAATACTAATTGAATAAATGAGTAAAAGCGGGTGATTAGCCCTCTCCTCTCACATCACCGTACATACTGTTCGGTACAGGGCTGTTTCAATACCAATGAGGGTGAATTCCGAATATTTTTATAATTTTCAGAATATGCTACCATCTGACCAGCTTAGAAGAATAGTAATACAGAGCGCAACTTTATATATTTATTAGAATTTTACCAAATGTTTTAAGTTGCATTTTGTCGAAACGGGAAGTATAATGATGAAGGTTACGCCCATGAACACGGTATCCATAAGCCTCCGGGGCTTCTCATGGCCGTGTCCGCAGGCAAAAGCTGCGCCGGGCTGTTACTTTTAGAAAGGATTGATTGTTATGCTAAATCACAAGAATACATATCGTCTGGGTGTGGACATCGGCTCCACCACGGTCAAGATTGCCATCATCGATGAAAATAATCAGATGATTTTCTCCGATTACCAGAGACATTACGCGAATATTCAGGAAACCCTTGCGGAGCTTTTAAGGAAGGGACAGGAGGTTCTTAAAACCCAATGCGAAGATCCCAAAGCTATTCAGGCTGCCCCCATGATCACCGGCTCCGGCGGTCTCACATTAAGCAAGCACCTTGAGATCCCCTTCGTCCAGGAGGTGGTGGCCGTGGCTACCAGCCTGAAGGACTTTGCCCCCCACTGCGACGTGGCCATCGAGCTGGGAGGTGAGGACGCCAAAATCATTTATTTCAGCGAAAATGGGGGCATCGACCAGAGGATGAACGGAATCTGTGCCGGAGGCACGGGCTCCTTCATCGACCAGATGGCGTCCCTGCTGCAAACAGATGCTGCGGGACTGAATACATATGCCGAAAACTATCAGGCCATCTACCCCATCGCCGCAAGATGCGGTGTATTTGCAAAAACCGACATCCAGCCTCTGATCAATGACGGAGCCACCAGAGAGGATCTGGCGGCGTCCATCTTCCAGGCGGTGGTAACCCGGAGCATTTCCGGTCTGGCCTGCGGCAAGCCCATCAGGGGAAATGTGGCCTTTCTGGGAGGTCCCTTACACTTCCTGCCGGAGCTTCGCAAGGCCTTTATCCGCACGCTGAACCTGACCGGGGACGCCATCATCGCCCCGGAGCACTCCCATCTCTTCGCAGCCCTGGGCGCCGCCATGAACAGCACTTATGAGACTGTGGTACAAATGGATGATCTGATCGAACGGTTAAGCCACGGCATCAAGATGGAATTTGAGGTCAAGCGCCTAGAGCCCCTGTTTAAGGACCAGGAAAGCTACGACCGCTTCCGTGCCCGCCATGATAAGGCCAGGGTGAAGCGGGAATACCTGGCAACCTACAAGGGAAATGCCTTTCTTGGCATTGACGCCGGCTCCACCACCACCAAGATCGCACTGGTAGGCGAGGATGGAAGCCTTCTGTATAATTTTTACAGCAATAACAACGGCAATCCCCTGGCCACGGCCATCCGGGCATTTAAGGAGCTAAAGACCATGCTGCCGGAGGATGTGAATATCGCCTACTCCTGCTCCACCGGCTACGGGGAGGCGCTCTTAAAGTCCGCCCTGATGCTGGACGAGGGGGAGGTGGAGACGGTGGCCCACTACTATGCCGCCGCCTTCTTCCAGCCGGATGTGGACTGCATCCTGGATATCGGCGGACAGGACATGAAGTGCATCAAGATCAAGAACCAGACCGTGGACAGCGTGCAGCTGAACGAGGCCTGCTCCAGCGGCTGCGGCTCCTTTATCGAGACCTTTGCAAAATCCCTGAATTACTCCATTGAGAATTTCGCAAAGGCCGCCCTGTTTGCCAAAAATCCAACGGATCTGGGTACCAGATGTACCGTATTTATGAACTCCAACGTGAAGCAGGCCCAGAAGGAAGGTGCGGAGGTTTCCGATATCTCCGCGGGACTGGCCTACTCCGTCATCAAAAACGCCCTGTTTAAGGTTATCAAGATCACAGATCCCAAGCAGCTGGGAGAGCATGTGGTGGTTCAGGGCGGAACCTTCTACAATGACGCGGTGCTTAGAAGCTTTGAGCGCATCTCCGGTGTGAAGGCCATAAGACCTGATATTGCCGGAATCATGGGGGCCTTCGGCGCAGCCCTAATCGCAAGAGAACGCTGGGAGGGCAAAAGGACCTCCATGCTGTCCCTGGACGAGATCATCGGTCTCCAGTACAAGACCACCTTGGCCAGGTGCCACGGCTGTACCAACGCCTGCCGTCTCACCATCAACATCTTTGACGGGAACCGCCGCTACATCTCCGGGAACCGCTGCGAGAAGGGTCTGGGACAGGAAAAGGCCAAGGATCAGGTTCCAAACCTGTTTGAATACAAGAACAACCGCATTTTTGACTACGAGCCCCTGGCGGTGGATGCGGCTCCCAGAGGAACCATCGGTATCCCCAGAGTGCTGAATTTATATGAGAATTATCCCTTCTGGGCAGTATTTTTCAGGGAGCTGGGCTTCAGGGTCATCCTGTCCCCCACCTCCACCAGGAAAATCTACGAGATGGGTATCGAGTCCATCCCCAGCGAGTCGGAGTGTTATCCGGCAAAGCTGGCCCACGGGCATATCAGCTGGCTCATCCGAAACGGCGTGAAGACCATCTTCTACCCCTGCATCCCCTACGAGAGAAACGAGACGCCGGACGCAAACAACCACTTCAACTGCCCCATCGTCACCTCCTATGCGGAAAACATCAAGAACAATGTGGAGGAGCTGAGGACGGAGCACATCCGCTTCCTAAACCCCTTTATGGCATTTACCAACGAGGAGGTTCTGACCAAACGGCTGGAGGAGATCTTCTGGGAGGAGTACGGAATCAAGGCTGCGGAGGTAAAGGCCGCCGCCCACGCGGGATGGACGGAGCTCTTAGCCGCAAAACGGGATATCGAGAAAAAGGGCGAGGAGGTTCTGGAATACCTAAAGGCTACCGGCACCAGAGGTATCGTGCTGGCAGGACGTCCCTACCATGTGGACCCGGAGATCAACCATGGTATTCCCGAGCTGATCACCTCCTACGGCTTCGCGGTTCTGACGGAGGATTCCGTCTCCCACCTGGGTCATGTTGAGCGCCCCCTGATCGTCATGGATCAGTGGATGTACCACTCCAGACTGTATAGGGCGGCAAACTTTGTAAAAACCACCGACAACCTGGATCTGGTGCAGTTAAACTCCTTTGGCTGCGGCCTGGATGCGGTGACCACCGACGCAGTGGACGATATCCTGACAAACTCCGGAAAAATCTACACCGTGCTAAAGATCGACGAGGTAAACAATCTGGGAGCGGCACGGATTCGTATCCGTTCCCTCATCGCCGCCCTGCGTATCCGGGAGAAAAATGACTGCGGAGAGAGAAAAATCGTCTCCGCCGCCTACGACCGGGTGTACTTTACCAAGGAGATGAAAAAGGATTACACCATCCTGGTTCCCCAGATGACCCCCATTCACTTCGATCTGCTGGAGGCTGCCATCAACGCCAGCGGCTACAATGTGGTGGTAATGAAGGAAAGCCGAAACGCGGTGGATGTGGGATTGAAATATGTAAACAACGACGCCTGCTACCCCTCCCTCATTGTGGTGGGGCAGATCATGGATGCGCTGCTGTCTGGAAAGTATGACCTGAACAAGGTGGCGGTGATCATGAGCCAGACCGGGGGCGGCTGTAGAGCCAGCAACTACATCGGCTTTATCCGCCGTGCCCTAAACAAGGCGGGTATGGGACAGATTCCTGTGATTTCCTTAAACGTCAGCGGACTGGAGAGCAATCCGGGCTTCTCCTTTACCCTGCCCATGCTCACAAGGGCGCTTCAGGCAGTGGTTTACGGTGATATCTTCATGCGGGTGCTGTACCGGACCCGCCCCTACGAGGCAGTTCCCGGAAGCGCAAATGCGCTCCATGAGAGGTGGAAAAAGATCTGCATAGAATCCGTTTCCAGAAGGGTTCCTTCCATGAGCGAGTTCAACAGAAATGTAAAGGGGATCATTCGGGATTTTGATAATCTTCTGCTCCTTGACATTAAGAAGCCCAGGGTTGGAATCGTTGGGGAGATTCTGGTAAAATTCCTGCCCTCCGCCAACAACTATCTGGTGGATCTCCTGGAGAAGGAGGGGGCTGAGGCGGTGATGCCGGATCTCATGGATTTCCTGCTCTACTGCTTCTACAACACCAACTTCAAGCGGGATAACCTAGGCATGAAGTCCTCCACAGCAAGGCTCTGCAATATGGGTATCCAGGTGCTCGAGGCACTTCGCCGCACCGCCAAGAAGGAGCTGGAGAAGAGTATGCGCTTTGACGCTCCCAGCGAGATAACCCATCTGGCGGAAATGGCACAGGAGTTCGTGTCCCTGGGGAACCAGACCGGTGAGGGTTGGTTCTTAACCGGAGAGATGCTGGAGCTCATCAACAGCGGCGTCAACAACATTGTCTGCACCCAGCCCTTTGGCTGTCTGCCAAACCACATCGTAGGCAAGGGCGTCATCAAGGAGCTGCGCAGAGCTTATCCGCTCTCAAACATTGTGGCGGTGGACTACGACCCCGGCGCCAGCGAGGTAAACCAGTTAAACCGGATCAAGCTGATGCTGGCCACCGCACAGAAGAATCTGAAAAAGCAGGAAGAGAAAAAGCAGGCATAGATCGTTTTGAAGGGAAAGGAAAGATATGGAGTATGAATTTGATGAAATGATGGAGCTTAATCAGCTTGGTCTGTACTATGAGGCACACTGCGTGGATTTTGATGGTGAATGCTTTACCTTTGGCGTTTACCTTCAGGAGGATCTCACCGATGAGAAATTCGCAGAGATCAATAAGGCCGTAGAGGATTATATCCAGCCTTACAGTGAAGAAGAGATTGATCTTGGCTATATGGACATTTCTAAAGCGAATGGCAAAGTCGTCATTTATCTGGATCTTGGGAATGTGGAGCCTGAAAACTGCGATCTGGCCATTCACAGCATCCTAAAGGCGCTGAATAAGGTGTCCGGCATACAGTCCGTGATGATCAACGAGAATTCTGTTTTTTAATTCCTATCGCTCATAAATATAAAAGCTACCGATTTCCCCCGTTCTGCGAAGGCTCTTTAGAAATTCCTGTATCTCTGCGTAGGGGTACTGAAACTGGCCCCGGGAGCTGTCAGGAATAAGAAAAACGGCGTTTTCTTCCGCCTCCTCCAGACACTGGGCTGGGGTCTTTGTCCCAAGGTTTCCCACCAGGAACATATCAAAATATTTGTGATACTGGTTCGAGGGCAGGAAGTAGAGGGGGGCAAAATTGTCCAGCATATAGACGGTGATACCCTTCTCATTCTGCTCTCTCACATAGGCGTCAATCTGAGTAATCTCCTGATGCTGGGAATCGTTCATAAAGGTAAACTCCAGCCCCCGGATATCCGTTGTCAGATCATAGTGGATGGCATCGTCAATGGGATTAATGAGAAGCAGAAATACCGCCACACCAATGACCACGATACCCGTCAGCCACCGAAGGCCAGTCCGGAACCACCTGAAAACCTTTTCCTTAAAGACAAATTTTTCCGGAAGCACCAGAAAAAGCAAAAGCAGGATGGGAATGGAGCAGGTCATCACATGGTAGGAATTGGCCATGGGAACCATATTGACGCATCCAAAGGCACTATAAATGGTGATGACAAGACAGGCCCTGGCACGCCAGGTGCCGGAATGGCGAAGGATGGTGAGAACAGAACAGATCCCCAGCACTGGCAGCAGCGCGCCCAGGAAAAAGTAGGCAGGATTCTCCTTCATAAAAGCCCAGTAGCTGTACCTGGAGGAAAAGGTTTTGATCCCCTCATAGGCCATATCCCAGAAGTCCCCGAATGTTCCGGTTCCAAGCAGATAAAACAGAAAAACAAAGCAGGGAATGGAGGTCCCAAGCATTCTGTAAAACAAAGACAAGAGGGGCCTGGAGGCTGTGGGCTTTCCAGGTTCTTCTTTCACAGTATGCCGCCCGTCCGTGTATCCCTCCGGCGCATATCCCATCCTGCTGACAAAGAGCACAGAAATCCAGGAGGCAAAGGCCACGAATGTGCCAAAGGTCTGCTTACACATCATGGCGCAGCCCATAAGGACGCCCATGCCTATTTGCCGCCATACATTTTTTTTCTTCCCCCGGCTCCATTCCAAATCGAAGCTGATGAGACACAGCTCAAAGAACATGATCAGACAGCTGTACTCCAAAAACACATTCCAGAAAAACATGCACAGAAAAACAACGGGCACAAACATCTGGTACACGCCCCTTGCCCCCAGCTGCCTGCTGATTTTATCAGCCACGGCACATATGCCGGTAAAGAGCACCACTCCCATCATACGGATCACCAGCAGGTGGTGGCCAAAAATAAAGATGGCGATGCCGTTTACCACACAGGAAAAGGGGGTCTGCAGCAGATTAAAATCCCTGTAGGGAAGAAGCCCATTTGCTATATGGCTGGCAAAGGCATAATTCCATAGCTCATCCTGGTTCTCCAGGTTGTGAAACCAGGCAGCCATAAAAGCCAGCAGCATGTAAAAGCAGCTGCGCTGCCAGGGGGTTTTGAGAAAAATTTCGATCGGTTTTCTAATTTTTTGTATCATAATCCTTGTAAATTATCTGCCTAATGCAGCATTGTATAAGTATTCTAAATCACACCGATGACGGCCGCATCCCAAAACAGGGAAAACAGGGGAAGGACGCACCGCCCTTCCCCAAAAACAAACTAGATTTTCTGGAGCTTCATGACATTGGTTTCCTTCTGGGCCAAGCCGGAGCTGGAGGTGATAATCACCACATCCCCCTCCTTCACCAGGCCGGTGGCCTTGGCGGAGTCAATGGCAGAGGAAAAAAGCTCATCCATAGAAAACTTCTCCTCCGCCTTCACCGGGCACACATTCCATGCCAGGTTTAACTGGCGCAGCGCTCTGTCATCGATGACCTCCGCAATGATGGGGCACTGGATATGATAGTGGGCCAGGGAGTCGATGGTGCGCCCGCTTCTGGAAACGGAGATAATCGCCTTTGCGCCGATCCTGAAGGATGCGGAGCATGCCGCATAGGAGATGGTGTTCATAAAGCCGGGTTTTTCCTCAAGGACATGGTTTCTGAAGCGCTCCTCGTAGTCGATACACTTTTCCGTCTGTTCTGCGATATCAGCCATGGTGTGGACGCTCTCGATGGGGTAGGCTCCTGCAGCGGATTCGCCGGAGAGCATGATGGCTGTGGTTCCGTCATAGATGGCATTGGCAATATCGGAAACCTCCGCCCTGGTGGGTCTGGGATTGGTGATCATGGACTCCAGCATCTGGGTGGCGGTGATGACCATCTTGCCCTTGTTAAAGCACTTGCTGATCATCTCTTTCTGAATAGCAGGAAGCTCTGTAAAGGGGATCTCCACTCCCAGATCTCCTCTGGCAACCATCAGGCCGTCGCTGACCTCGATGATCTCATCCAGGTGATCCACGCCTCCGCGGTTCTCAATCTTTGAGATGATCTTGATATCCTCACCGCCGTTTGCAGCCAGCACATCCCGCAGGATCTTTACGTCATCTGCACTTCTGACAAAGGAAGCTGCGATATAATCCACCTCCTGGGAGATGCCGAAAACAATATCCGCCCGGTCTGTCTCGCTGATATAAGGCATATTGATCATTACATTGGGCACATTGATGCTCTTGTGGTTGCTCAGCTTCCCGCCGTTCATCACCCGGCATACCACATCCTTGCCATCAATATGGTCCACCACCATGCCCACCCGGCCGTCATCTACCAGAATGCGGGTACCCTTGTTCACATTCTTCGCCAGATTTCCAAAGGTCAGACCTACGCCTTCTGCAGTTCCCACACGGTCATAGTCTGCAAACAGGGTAAAGAGCTGTCCCGCCTCCACGGTCACGCAGCCCTCCTCAAAGTCTCTCAGACGAATTTCCGGCCCCTTGGTGTCCAGCAAAATAGGAATATTTAAGCCCAGCTCCTTGCGGATTTTTTTTACACGATCCATTCGCGCCTTCTGCTCCTCATGGGAGCCGTGGGAAAAATTCAATCTGGCACAGTCCATACCGGCAAGCATCAGCTCCCGGATCTTCTCGTCACTGTCTACTGCGGGTCCCAATGTGCAAACAATCTTTGTCTTTCTCATATAAGCCTCCAGTTTGTTTGGGACTGTTTCAATGCCCTATTCCAGCATTTTACAGTCGCTGTTTATTTATAATTAAGGCAAGCCTGCCTATATTTAACAATGCAAAGAGATGGATTATTCCGCCTGCTAAAGGCGGATCACCCCTGTCTGCGCCTGCGCATCTTGTTTGCGTAGCCGCCTCCAATTCCCCTTAGCTCCGGCGGCATGGCGTGACAGCTGTCACATAGATTATAGGGATGGTTCCACACCAGACTGGCTCCGCATCTCTTACATTTTTTACCATATTTCTTCAGATTATCCACTAAGATCTTACAAATCTCATCCGCCACCTCGGATTTGGTTTCCGCCAGCAGTTCTTGTTCAAAGGGGACGTCAAACCTGGTGCAGAACTGATAGTAGAGATCCAAAATCTTATAATAGGTTTCATAGTCATCCAGATTCTTGGGATTTCTCACAGGGAACAGCAGCGAATCCTCTCCCTCCGTAAAATAGCTTACGCAATAGATCATCCACTGTCTGGTAACCTCCGGTGTTTCCGCAAAGGGAATGGTGATGCAGGCGTAGTAATCCTCGTTTGCAAGCGCCGGCAGCCGCTCATACAGCATCCGGAACAGCTCCACCTCCCGGCTTACATCCCGCCGCTCATAGATGCCGCTGACAGGAAGCGCGTTCCATGTAAGAAGGATATCGTCCAGCCGCTGCTCAATCCGTATGATCTCATCCGGTACGCCAAGATGTATAACAGGTATAGAAGGAATGCGCATGTTTAACAGCCGCTCCACCATCTCCGGCTCCTCAGCGCTGGCCACATAGCCGATGTCATACATGCCCTTTCTGCCCGCTCTGCCGCCGATCTGCTTCACCTCCGTGGCTTCCAGATCTCTAAAATCCACGCCGTCATACTTCGTGGTCTCCATGATGACGATACGTTTAATGGGAAGGTTCATGCCCATGCCGATGGCATCTGTGGCCACCACCACCTCCGTGGTTCCCTCCACGAACATCCGCACCTGCTCCTTCCGTGACTGATAGGGAAGCGCTCCGTAGATTACGCTGACCTTCACCCCGATGCCCTGGAGATAGGAAGCCAGAGCCAGCACCTTTCTCTTGGAAAAAACGATCAGGGCGTCCCCCTTTTGCAGGTCGCGCTCAACGTTGAAAATTCCGGGCTGAAACTGAAGCTCTGTGTCCCGGACATGCTGGTGAACCTCATAGGTATCCTGGCATTCCTCAATCATCCTGATGATGATATCCTTTGCCTCCGGCGCCATGCACAAATGCACCTCCGGGCACATAATGCCAAGGATGGCCCTGGTCCAGGCATATCCCCGGTCTCTGTCATTGATCATCTGGCACTCATCAATGACCGCGACATCGAATACCTCGTCTATATGAAGCTTCTCCACAGTACAGCTCATGACAGTGGCCCCGGGAACAATGTCCTCCTCCTCGCCTGTGGTCATGGAGCACATGATATTTTCCATGAGAAAACGTTCCTGAACCTCCAGGGCCAGAAGTCTTAGGGGCGACAGATACACCCCGTGCCGGGCCTCCTTTAAGCGCTGCAGGGACTGATAGGTTTTTCCCGTATTGGTAGCTCCCACATGAAGAATAAAATGGCGCTTTAAACATCTTGCATCCGGGTAAGCATCGATGGGGTTAACCGGCAGAAGCTTTTCAATCTCCTCCTGGGTCTTCTCCCCCACATAGCGTTCCCGGTAAATCTTTGTCAGGGACTGGATCAGGAGCAGCCGATCCATGCCCCGGTGGAAATGCAGCACATCCGCCGCCGTCACATTTCCGGTGCGCTCCAGATCAAACTCCTCCAGCTCCTGCTCTGCAAAATGCTCCAGCAATGCCTCCGCCGGATACTCTAAAAGCTCGTCCTGACGCCTCGCCGCATAGCGAAACAGCAGCACTCTCATATGGTCATGGAGCTGCGGGTCCCCATCGCTGTCCATAAAGGCTTTGATCTGCTCCCGGATACTTTCCTCCGAAGGGGCCTTCTTTCGTTTCTTGCGCTTTGGCAGGGTCAGCTTTCCCGCAGCCACCCGGTTAAAAAGCCTCATATAGGTTTTTGTCAAATACAAAAGCTCATCCATGATGTTCTCTCATCCTCTTTTCAGGGTTTATTTCCAAAAACCCGGTCCTCTCCGTCATAGCTCACAATCCCTCTGGTACGCGCCTAGCTGCCGCCAAGCTCCAATCCTTTATTCATTCTTTGCCCAGGTTCCGTTTTCAAAGACGGGAACCTCCCTGCCATCCTTTGTGATTCCGGTAATCTGCAGATCCTCCGCTCCCACCATAAAATCCGCGTGGATCATGGAGTCGTTGATACCGACCCTAATGGTTTCCTCCTGGGTCATATTTTCAAAATTCTCCAGCACATTCGTAAAGCCGCGGCCAAGGGCTACATGACAGCTGGCATTTTCATCAAAAAGCGTATTGTAAAACAGGATTCCGCTCCGGTTGATGGGGGATTCCTTCGGAACAAGGGCAACCTCTCCCAGATAGCCCGCTGTCTCGTCCATCTGAATCATCTCTTTTAACAGCTCCTCCCCCTTCTCGGCGTGAACCTCCACGGCCCTTCCCTCATGAAAGCGGATGGAGAAATTTTCGATGAGCTGGCCTTGGTAGGACAGGGGCTTTGTGGACACCAGAACCCCCTCTGCCTGTCCCTTCATGGGAGAGGTAAAAATTTCCTCTGTGGGCATGTTTGGATTATAAAATATATTCTGCAGAGAGTATTCTCCGCCTCCCATCCACTGGGCTGTGGGAATCAGCCCCACCTCAAAGTCTGTTCCGTTGGAGCTCTTATAGCGCAGGCGCTCAAAGCCCATGGTATTCAGCCACTGACATTTCTCTGTGAAGCGCTTATTGTGTTCCTCCCATGCCCCAATGGGGTCGCAGGACAGGGCTGCCTCCTGGGAGCCGTCTCCCATATGGATGCAGGAGAGGATGGCCGCCCAGAGCTTTTCCACCGCCTCCTCTGCGGAGGCCTCCGGAAACAGCTTTTTTGCCCATTTTTCACCGGCTGCCGCCACGATCACCCACTGATACTTGTTCTCCATGGCGTCCCGGTAGGGCTTTAATATGGGGAAGCGTCTTTTTCTGACCTCCGCCATCTTCTTTGCGTCCACGCCCTTTAAGGCATCCGGGTCATCGGACATAATATGAATCATGCAGGGCAGCTCCTCCGCCTGCTGCTTCTGCTTCGCCTCCTGCCAGGGGTATACCGTGGACATCTCGTCCACATCCCCATACTGATAGTGAAGCCGGTCGATCTGGCTGTTCTGCCACTCTACGCGCACGCTTAAGGCGCCGGCCTTGTAGGCCTCCTCCACCACATAACCCGCCAGTTCCGCCTGATCCGTGTCAACCACAACAATGCATTTCTGCCCCGGCTGTACATTCACCCCGGTGCGGACAATTAAATTCGCATATTTTTTTAAGATTTCCTTATTCATAGCTTTGTCTCTTCCTTTCTAATACTTCCTGATTTATCTCCCCTTGAGCCGGTTCCTGAAAGGCTCCTATCTAAGCGCATTTATCCTTTCTGTTTCTTGCTTTTCTTCCTCAGTCCGCCGCCTGCGAGGAAGCAGATCAGATGTCCTCCGAAACGAAATGCCGCAGCCCAGGAAATATATAAAAGCATCGTTCTGGTCAGGTACATCAGAAATTCCGCATTTTCACTCAGGCGGTTGGAATACCAGTAGGTATAGGTCACCAATGTCAGCACCGCCCAGCACGCGATGGGAATCAGGTATACCCCTATCCCAAAGAGGTACCACTTCATGTCCCATCGTTTGCGCATCAGATATTCTATCAGGCCGAAAAATGCCCAGATTACCCCGCCAATCACCGCCGCCATAAAAAAGCTGGCCATATTGCGCTTATTAAACACCAGGGCATCCAGCACTGAAAGGAGGGCAAAAATAAAAAGCACCTCCCCAATCATGCTGATTATCGGCGAAACAATGAAAAACGGAACCTTTTTCAAGGGCTTTAGCTGCTTCATATTCCTGTCCTTTCTTCATTCAGGCTAAAAATTCACCCATCCTATAATAGGACATTTCTCAGAATTTCGCAAGCATATTTATGTAAAAGCTGAGAAATATATTGGGATTTTTTGTTCTTGCCAATCCTGGACAAGCATGCTAGACTGAACAAAGTAAACAAAAACTCCTGCCGCCTCAGGAGTCTGAAAAAAGAAAGGTATACTGTAAATACGGTATAATGCGTGTCTTAACCATGAAGCATGTATATAAAATCTGCGGTCTGTATGTGGAATGTGATTTCCACTATCATGTCATGATCCGGCGTTCCGAGAAATATCTGTGCAGCCAGGAGCATACGCCTCAAATCATTATTCCCTATTTTGAGGAGCATATCCGCAAAATGACCCAGGACAATCCCCATCTCTCCGCGGAAGAATGCGAGATCATCCTTACCACTACCTTCTTTTACCGAATGCTGCTGGATTTTGACGGATTTATGCTTCATTCCTCCGCCGTTGTGGTAGATGACAGGGCCTACCTGTTTTCTGCTCCCAGCGGTACAGGAAAATCCACCCATACAGAACAGTGGCTGAAGCTGTTCGGCCAGAAAGCCTACATATTAAACGACGACAAGCCGGCCATCCTCCTGCGGGATGGAGCTGTTTTTGCCGGAGGAAGCCCCTGGAGCGGCAAATCCGACCTGAACAAAAACGCCCTTGTTCCTCTTCAGGGCATCTGCATCCTTTCCCGCTCTGAAACCAACTGGATCAAGCCCCTGCCCCAGATGCAGGCCATCTACCATTTGCTGAACCAAACCCTGCGACCAAAGGAGCCGGAACAGATGGAAAAGCTCATGAGCCTTTTGGATTCCTGCCTGCAAAGGGTGCCGGTTTGGCAGATGGGCTGCAATATATCTACCGATGCGGCCAAATGTGCCTACGAGGCCATGTCCCCCCGCAGATAAAATGCCCGGATCTCCAGGCTGTCAGAAATAATAAAAAACACACAGCTGCATTTCGCAGCTGTGTGGCGTGACTTTTAATTACCCTGAAAGTCCCGCGCCGGATAGGCGGCATCAATCCAGGTATGCCAAGCGCGCCCGCCGATCTTTCACGGTACGGTGGTATGTCCGGCCACCGGGCGCATGAAGGTTTATTCTGTATACTCCAACCAGTCTCCAACACTCAAATCATAGGCATCCAGGATTTCGTGTTTAATTTCTAACAGCGCATCCAGCGTAGTCTGATTATAGGCAAAAAACTCTATCTCCTTCCAGTTATCGCAGGTGCCGTCTTCATTTAACAGTAAAGTCATATCCTTCGTAATATTTAACTGATTAAACAGAGAATAGACTGTTCTGTATTTCAGGGCAGCGCCACAGTAATCCTCAAGCTCCTCCATATTTTCCATAGCTTCGCAAAAAACAAGATACTGATTTCCGGGCAGCATGATATTTTTCCAGCAGGAGCCCATATTAATCACAGAACCGTCCTCGGAAATACTTAAGCCAAACATGGAATAAAGCTCAATATACTCTCCTTCTATACTGTCTCCCTGCAGAACCTTGATCACTCTTACAGACTGAGCTATGGTAGAGCCTCTCTGAAATGCAGTCTCCTCCTCCTCTATTTCCTTGTCCTCCATCTCCACCACAAAGACCTGAAGATCGTGATGGACGTATGCTCCCTGGCTGCTGACAGAGGTCTTAAAATAGTCCTTGTCAGACAATAAATTGTCTGCTGTCTCGCCGTTATCATCAACCCCATCCACAGCTCTCACGGAAACACCCGAACAATACGAAAGGTATTCCTCCACCGTCCGTATACCTCTAAGTCCCGCATCCGTCACAGCAGTCCTGCAGATCAAAGAGATGATAAAGGTTAGAGCAATTAGTCCTGCGCCAGAAAATGCCATTATCTTCCATGCTTTCATTCCTGCACCCTCACCTTTCCATCAGAAATCTCATATATCTGGTCGCAAAGCTCGCTGATGACATTTTTATCATGGGACACCAGCAGGGTAATGCCCTCATTTTTCCGCTCCATTATCAGATTCTGAATTTTTTTACACCCCTCCTCATCAAGGGCATTGGTGGGCTCGTCTAAAAGCAGCAGCTGGGGATGCTCCAAAAAGGCCTGGGCTAAGGCAAGCTTTTGCTTCATGCCCAATGAGTAGCTACTGACCTTTCGCTTATCCATTGGGTCAAGTCCCACGCTCCTCATGATATCCCAGACCTGATTATCCGCAGTATCAGAGCGCAGATTTCCCAGATACATCAGATTTTCAAAGCCTGTCAGCTGGCCATACAATGTGGTATTTTCCAAAACCAAACCCACGGTCACCTGCTTCAAATCCATTCTGTCATAGGAAATATTGTCAATTTTAATCTTGCCGCCATCCAGGTGCAAAAGCCCTGCCAAAACTCTTAGGAGCATTGTTTTTCCAGAGCCGTTTTCACCTACCAATCCGTAGACCTTCCCTGTCTCCATTTTCATATTCACACAATCCAGCACCAGCTTTTTCTTGATGCTTTTTGTGGCATTGATTAACTCTATCTCCATATCTTCTCCTCTCTCACACATTTTCCCTGTCCTTCAAGCCGATATCCCAGCGGTCAACCCGAAGGAGCGCTGCCGCAATCATGGCCAAACAGTAAATCAGCAAAACAGACAGCGAAATCAATGTATCCCTGTTTAGCCTCCAAAAATCTCCTAAGCTTTTTAACTCCTCCGTCCAATTCACAATTGTAATCTCCGTTGGCAGAAAATAAGCGGCAGGATACCAGTGCTCTATGGAACTGCTGACTATGAAGCTCAGCAGCAAAAGCACATACACCGCTATAAAGCTGAATACGCTTCCAATTTTCATGGAAAGAAGATTCACGCCATAGGTGATAAAAAAATTGAACACTGAAATTGAAACGAAAACCAGGAAGAACAATGCGAAGGTTCTGACAGAAACCGGCATACGGCAATATATGGACGCTAAAATGTATGGCACTCCAACCTGCAAAAGCCCCCAAAGGCAGCTTATAAAAAACAGATGCAGGCTGGACTTAAAAAGCCACCCTTTACGGCTTGGCTGGCGAACAAAATAGTAGACCCCTCGGATATCCGCCTGACGGTATAAATAGGTTCCAAACAGTATTGAAAAAACGATACTTTCTGATATGCCAAACATGGATGCCGTCCAGTTTGTATCCACCTGCATAATACGTCCATATACAAGCTGCTGAAATACAGAAAAAAAGGAGTCGTCACCGCCAGTATCAATATGAAATATCCAGCCTGTCAGAAACGTCAGGTTCCAAATCACAAATACAAGGAAGAATACTCCTATCATAAAAAGAAGCTGATTACCATTTCCTTTTCTTTTTTTCATATGATACCCTTCCTCAATTTAGCTGATCTCCTTTACACTGCCTCTCAGTCAGAAAATATGTTGCCCCCAAGAACAAGATTACTAAACCCAGGATATACCATACACATTGACCCCTATACCCAAGCACTGAGACATACTCCTCCATTCTCAATTCAATATAGGAGCCAAACAGCTCCTGGGAGATAGCCACAAGCTTATCCTGTATCTGTGTTATGACAAAAAGGGGAAGAAGCAAAACCACAGCATACTGCTTCACGGAAAATGAAAGAGCATACACAAACATACTCATAATCCCACACAGGGCAGAAAAGAAAAACCCATAGAGCAGATTATAGAACTGGGGGTGATTGATAAAAAGCCATTTAAAGGGAATCCCCCTGGTATATAAAGTTGTGCTCCAGGAATCCCCGCTGATATTCGCCATGTAATTATAAGTGAAGCCATGGATCAGTTCACTGTTAAATAATACCTGATTCAATCCTATCTGGATAGCAAAGGGGATAAAAAACATAAAAAAGCTCCCCAAAAAGCATAAAAGCAGATTCTCATAATAATACCTGCGAACCCCCATGCGCATCTGCAGGCAATGGGTCATATTCCTCTTCCTCTCATTGACATAGGAAAAGGAAAAGGGCAGCAGCAGAATAAAAATATAGATATATCTAAGAATACCTCCAGGGATGGAGTTATCTGGGGCATATAAAATAAATGCGGCAGGGGCTGATGTTGTCAGTGTCTGATCCACCCCCATATTTCCTATGGACACCAAAATGGTCTGCGCCAGGCACAGACACAGCACGCAGAGCATCCCAACCCAAAAGCCGATACCCGTAAACATCAATTTAGAACGTTCCAGTATTTGTCTCATATTTTTCCCCATTCTAAAAGCAGGAAATTGCCATATTATATGCAACTTCCTGCTATAATCATGATTAGTGTGCTACCTCACAGTTTAATCCCTCACGGATATAAACGTAAGCGTCCTTGCTGCTGTTATTGCCATAATAATAAACGCCCACATTATTGGAGTAAACGGAAGCAGTAAAGATTTCAAAATACTGCATTTTAGGTATCTTGATCTTAATCGTACTTCCACCCATAGAAGTCAGCATCCAGCTTCTGTACTGAGTATCTACTGTCCACATTGTATCAGAACTTCCTGTTAAATAGATTCTGATATAGTTGTATGAACTACTTGCATCGTTTCCATTATTTATTTTTGTGATATAAAATGATATACCATCCACAACCTCGTTATTAACTGTATCGGATGCAGTGTTTGAAAGTGTCTTGGGTACATAATGTCTATGAGTAGAGGTATTCAATGTGGAGCTTGCCAGTGCAGGCATCACAGTGCTTATAGCTTATTTTTATACAAAGTTCAATTATATGATGCACGCTGGGGTTTATTTAACCCCAGCGTGCGTCATCATTATATCCTTGAAGCATCTCCATGAATATGATATTTCTTGTGAATGTATTTTTCAGATCTGCGGTCCCGCAGCTACCAGCGCCTTTCCAGCCTCATTGCTCTCGTACTTCTTGAAGTTCTTTACGAAGCGGCTCGCCAGATCCTTTGCCTTCTCCTCCCACTGGGAAGCGTCCGCATAGGTGTCCCGGGGATCCAGAATGGCAGGATCTACGCCCGGCAGCTCTGTGGGGATCTCTACGTTAAAGTAAGGCAGCTTCTTGGTGGGTGCAGCCAGAATCGAACCGTCCAGAATAGCGTCGATGATACCGCGGGTATCCTTGATGGAGATACGCTTTCCGGTTCCGTTCCATCCGGTATTTACCAGGTAAGCCTTCGCGCCGCTCTCCTTCATTCTCTTCACAAGCTCCTCCGCATACTTGGTGGGATGCAGCTCCAGGAACGCCTGACCGAAGCAAGCGGAGAAGGTCGGCGTGGGCTCAGTGATTCCGCGCTCTGTTCCCGCAAGCTTCGCAGTAAAGCCAGACAGGAAGTAATACTCGGTCTGCTCCGGTGTCAAAACAGATACCGGCGGAAGTACGCCGAATGCGTCGGCGGACAGGAAGATCACATTCTTCGCTGCCGGGGCTGCAGATACTGGACGAACAATCTTCTCGATGTGGTCAATGGGATAGGATACACGGGTGTTCTCGGTTACGCTCTTGTCATCGAAATCAATCTTTCCGTTCTCATCCAAGGTCACATTCTCCAGAAGAGCGTTTCTCTTGATCGCATTGTAGATATCCGGCTCGGACTCCTTGTCCAGGTTGATAACCTTTGCATAGCAGCCGCCCTCGAAGTTGAATACTCCGTTGTCATCCCAGCCGTGCTCGTCGTCGCCGATCAGCAGACGCTTGGGGTCTGTGGAAAGGGTGGTCTTTCCTGTTCCGGAAAGTCCGAAGAAGATGGCGGTATTCTCACCGTTCATATCTGTGTTTGCAGAGCAGTGCATGGATGCGATGCCCTTCAGCGGCAGATAGTAGTTCATCATGGAGAACATACCCTTCTTCATCTCTCCGCCGTACCAGGTGTTTAAGATCACCTGCTCCCGGCTTGTGATATTAAATACAACAGCGGTCTCAGAATTGAAGCCAAGCTCCTTGTAATTTTCTACCTTTGCCTTAGATGCATTGTATACAACGAAATCCGGCTCAAAGTTCTCCAGCTCCTCAGCTGTAGGCTTAATAAACATATTTGTAACAAAATGCGCCTGCCAAGCTACCTCCATAATGAAACGGATGGCCATGCGTGTATCCTTGTTGGCTCCGCAGAAAGCATCTACTACAAACAGTCTCTTATTGGACAGCTCCTTCTGAGCAATCTCCTTGACTGCATTCCATGCTTCCTGACTTGCCGGGTGGTTATCATTTTTATACTCGTCAGAAGTCCACCATACAGTGTCCTTAGAGTTCTCATCCATGACGATGAACTTGTCCTTGGGTGAACGACCCGTATAGATACCGGTCATTACGTTTACTGCGCCGAGCTCACTGACCTGACCCTTTTCAAAGCCTTCCAGGCCGGGCTTGGTCTCTTCTTCAAACAGCAGCTCGTAAGAGGGATTGCGTACAATCTCTGTAGTTCCCGTGATACCATACTTGCTTAAATCAATTGTTTTCATGTTTCACTAGACCTCTTTCTTTCCATAGTATAAATATGTGCGTCAGGCCAGCGGCCTTTTTTGCCCCATGCCCTGTATTATCCCATCTTGTGAAAAAAAAGTCAAGCTTACAAATATTAAAAAACTAAAAACAGTATTCAATTTTCGCCCCGGAGGCGCTCTCCAAACAGCCGGGACAGCTGACGAACCGGAAGGAAAAGGAGAATTTTTTGCGCCGGCTGGGACGGATGAAAAATAACCGTTTCTTACGCCAGGCCGGAAATCTCATCAATGGGGAGGGAGAGAATCACTCCGTGAGCCGGGGATTTCAATCCCCACTCCTTATTGATGGCCTCCATAATCGCTTTCTTATTTTCTTTGCTGGCAAAGATCACCACGATCTCCTGCTCTTCCTGCAATGCCGCTCCCATAAACTTTAAGGATTCTTCCGTATCCCTGCGGTTGCACCGAAGCACTGTACCGCCTCTGGCGCCGGCCCCCCGGGCGGTTTCCATCACCACCTCGCTGTATCCCTGGTTCACTGCGGCAAGAACCATACTATATGCGGCTCCTTCTTTCATAGACTGCTCCTCTCCCTTCGATTGTTCCTGAAACTCGTTTCTGTACTCCTCTTCCAGCATTCTCATGACCCTTCCCTGAAGACCGGTTGCAGGGATGGTGGCCACAATTCCTGCCCCTCTTTCCCTGATGCGCATTTTTTCCTCTATTTCCTTAAACAGCGCATGAACTTTAAATTGCGGCACAAGACAAACCGTGACAACTCTGCTGGTACCGCTCAGTCCGCAGATATCAAGCCATTCGGCCTTGGCTGTTCCCTGCCCCCTAAGCCGATAACGCAGGGGGAAATGGAACTGATCAAGAAGCGCCGAGAATTTCTTTTCCGTAGCTGTGTCGGTGATGGCAATCATAATCTGCGGCGCAAATCCTTTTTTTTCATCCAACATTTCTACACCTCCTCCAGATCGATTATGCTGTCATCGTCATAGGCCATGGGTGCCTCCGCGGTCCTCTTTGCCTTGTGAAGCTTATGAACATAGATGATGCCATTGATCTGAATGGCAATCAGTGGAGCCAGGGCAACGAGAGCCACTACGCCGAAGGCGTCTGTGATCACATTGCCTCCCACTGCTATACAGCTTCCAATTGCCAATGGAAGCAGGAAGGTGGAGGTCATGGGACCGCTGGCCACACCGCCGGAATCAAAGGCAATACCCACGAAGATACTGGGAACAAATTTTGTCATGACCAGTGCGGCAATGTATCCCGGGATAATGATCCAGTAGATATTCAGTCCTGTCAAAACCCGGAGCATCGCCAGCCCCACCGCACAGGATACACCGATGGACAGGCAGAGGTTGATGGATTTCCCGGAAATCATACCATTGGTGATATCCTCCACCTGGTTATTCAGCACCTGGACAGCGGGCTCCGCCTTTACAATGTAATAACCAATTAACATTCCAATGGGAATCAGAAGCCATTTCAAGCTGCTGCCGGCAATTTCGCCTCCCAGCAGATTACCCACAGGAGCAAATCCCACATTCACCCCTGTTAAAAACATAATCAGGCCCACAATGGTGTATACAAATCCCACAGCCATTCTCAAAAGCTGGTGTCTGTTGTATTTCCGGGCCAGCAGCTGAAACAGCACAAATACCGCCAGTACCGGAAGCATGGACATGACCACTTCCCTCGTATAGGTGGGCAGCTCCTTCAGGAATATGTCCACCACATCCCTTGTGGTGGATACCTGGGGCACCAGCGCCTCACTGTAGACCGCATCCGTGGGATGATAGAAAATACCGAGCAGCATTACCATCAGGATGGGACCGATGCTGCATAGGGCAACCAGACCAAAGCTGTCGCTTGCCCCGTCCTTATCGGTTCTGGAGGAGGACAGACCAACACCCAGAGCCATGATAAAGGGCACGGTCATGGGCCCCGTGGTCACACCTCCTGCGTCAAAGGCAACCGCCACAAAATCATCCGGCGCAATAAATGAAAGCAGGAATAAAAGGATATAGAATCCCAACAGCAGCACGGAAAGTCTAATCTTAAAGAGAATTCTTAGAACCGCGATAACGGTGAAGATACCCACTCCCACCGCCACGCTCCATATGATGGCGCTGTTGGGGATGGAGGCCACCTGATTGGCCAGCACCTGTAAATCCGGCTCGGCTATGGTGATAAAGGTTCCCATGAAAAAGCTGACAACAATAATCAGCGCCAGATTCCTAGACTTAAACAACTGACCGCCCACACCCTGTCCCAGGGACGTCATGGACATTTCCGCTCCCAGCTGAAAGAAGCCCATTCCCACAATCAGCAGAAGAGCGCCCGCCAGAAAAACAAGCAGGGTACCCGTTTCCATGGGGACGAGAAAAATACTTAAAACCAGCACAATACAGGTGATCGGTAAAACAGAAGCCAGAGACTCCCTTATCTTTTCCTTCAGTTTTTCATTCAATGGCATCTCTCCTTTTCGTCTGAGCAGTTCCAGATGTCCGGAACTAAATTAAGCCTTCCATTGGCCCAGGCTTCCATATCGAATGCCCTGGCCCGCAGCCAGAAACCCGCGGAAATACGCAGCTTTTTCCTACATTCTACTGCCCCTTCCCATCAATTATTCTCATTATAAAATTCAAAATTTCTCGTGTATTTTCTCTACTTTCCAGTATTTACGGGCTTTCCAGCCCATCAACATCTATGTAATTTGCACTTTTCCCTTATTTTTTCCCTTGCGAGGAAGCTATAAGGGAAAAAGTGTTGTTTTCGTTTTAATCGTTCCCTACTACCTTATCAAGAAGCCTTGCTGAATTCTTCTTGGCTTCCCTTGTAGCGTGGGCGTAAATATTCATTGTGGTACTTACTGCGGAATGTCCCAAGAGCTCCTGCACATCCTTCGGTGGTGCTCCGTTTGCCAACAGATTGCTTGTGTAAGTGTGTCGTAATGAGTGGAAGTGGAAGTTTTCAAATCCTTTCAGGTGTTTTCTGATTGACCTGCACATCCAGTCCAGTGCTTCCCTTCCTAAGTACATTCCGTCCTGTCTGACACACACCAGTGAAATTTCTGTGTAGTCCTCCGGCACTTCCTGCGTTCCGTCCAATGAATACAGTTCGTAGTAAACTCTGTTCTTTTCTCTGACTTCTTTGTAGTAATTTCTCTGATAAAGTTGTCCGTACTGAAAGCGTTGTTTGTGCTGTTCCTTTTTTGCCTTTCGCAAGATTTCAGCGAGGGTATCGCCAAAATCCACGATTCTGACTTTTTTACGCT
Source organism: uncultured Lachnospiraceae bacterium (assembly GCA_944381475.1). Classification (GTDB taxonomy): domain Bacteria; phylum Bacillota; class Clostridia; order Lachnospirales; family Lachnospiraceae; genus UBA4292. The sequence continues at coordinate 43,781 of CALWLH010000046.1, forward strand.
TGGTAGGTCCAAGCTCCAGCTTATGCCTTGCATTGTTCCTACTTAAGCTCCTACGCACCGTCAGATACTGTTCCTCTAAGTTAATGTCATCCCAAGATAATCCGGTCACTTCCCCAATTCGCAGACCTGCATAATATGCTATCTGCACTGCCAGCAGTGAGGAGCTTTTCTTTTTGATAAGATAGGCTACGATTTCATTGTACTGCTGGTGGGTAATGGTCTTTTCCTGTGAAAAATCTTCATTCTCCGTAGCGAACAAATCCACTTCCTGCGTCGGTCTTCTGATTACTACATACTGCATAGGATTGAAACTGATATACTGCTTTGGAAACACCGCATACCGGAAAGCCCTCTGTAACACTGCTGAAAAAGAATGGATACGGTCTATGCTTAGCGGTTTTGCTTCCGTACCATCGGGAGCCGTTCCACCGAAGCTTAAATAATCCATATACTCCTGCATGTGTTCACTTGTGACTGTCCGAAGCTTTCTTTTGCTTAAAGGGTGTCTTTTCATAATCTTCACTACCCCAAGATAAAGGGTTACAGTGTTATTACTAAGGGAACTGACTTTCAGCTCCTCATCCACCCACACATCCAAAAGCTCTCCCAGTGTGATGTTCTCTGTTTTGGCTACGATTTTCTTACTTTCGTATTCCTCCATAGCCTTACGGAGCAGTTTTTCCGTTTCTGACTTACTTTCTGTCCCCACGCATTCCTTCTGAACCAAGTTACCACTGGCATCCTCCACATAATAGCGGTAATACCATTTCTTGCCTTTTTTCCTTACAGAACCTTTTGCCATAATCGTTTCTCCTTTCGATATCGACAATCGGA
>CALWLH010000047.1 GCA_944381475.1 uncultured Lachnospiraceae bacterium
CATACCACTGGGGCGTCTCATAGCGCTTTGAGGGAAAGAGGCTTAAAGCAGGATGGGATTCGTTAATCAGCAGCCCCATGGTTCCCACCGGACGCTCCTTTTTCATCCAGTCGGAGATATCCCTGAACATGGGATAGTTCCAGAACTCCGTGCAGTAAAAGCCCCGGATGTATTCCTTATCCGTCTGGGAAAACAGCACCACATCCCTTCCTCTCTTTAAGGCGTCTTCCGCCTCTAAAAGAGTCTCTGCAATCACATATTTCTTCCCTGCAGCCTCCGGGACCGGGGATATGCTGTCCCTTTCAGGAAAGACCGTCAATATATATTCATTGGAAATGTCCCCATTCTCCAGCTCCAGAACCAGCCTCCAACGCTCAGGGAGGGAAACCTCCGGCACAGGAATAGAAATCTCCCCAAACTCCGTCACACCTGCCTTTTCAATATATGCAGAAAGCTTCCCGCTGGCTATCAGGATCTCGTTGACGTCGCCGTAGTCAATGGAAACCTTCCCCTGCTCATATATCTTCCATGTGGCAGAGGCCGGCGCGCTTCTGCCTATAAGCTCCGGGCGAAAGCAGGAAAGCAATATATCCGCCGAAAATGCGGCGCCTGACTCCAGCACAAAATCCGGGAAGGAGGCCATAAGCACTGTGTCGGAGCAAAAGCTCCTCCATTCCTTTTCCGTCACCAGTCCCTTGCTGTCCATAAAAGAATCCAATATCCCCACCAGGGCCGTTCCCTGTCCGTTAAAATCCTGTATATCCAGGATCTGATAGCCCGCCAGAAACCTGCTTCTGTGGGCCGCCTCCAGCTCCAGCTTATAGCACGCCGCCGCCAGCTTTCCGCTGGCCTCAAAATAATCCTCCGCAAGATCTAAAAGCCCCGCCTCCTGCATACGATCCCTGAACACCTCCAGGTTTCTGGCCTTCAGCACGCCTGTGTATTTCTCTATCTCCTTGAAATTCGGGAACATGCAATACTGGCCGATCTCGTGGGAAACCACGGGCTTAGTCGGCGCAAAGCTTCCTGCGTCCGTAGCCCTTACCTTCTTTGTACCCGTGCCGTACTGGATCTCGATTTCCTCCCCGGCCGCACCGGTTTTTTCCATCTCGCCGGCTTCCATGTAGGGCAGGAACCACTGGTCGTAGGAGTAAATGGTGTTTGGCTTCTCCGTCTGTACAAAGCCCTGGGGCGCATCGCACATGGCATAGGAACCCCGAATCAGCTGACCGTTTCCAAACCGTACCCCCACAAAAAAGTCATCCTCCGGCAGAATGCAGGGAACAAACTGGAAGTTGTTGGAGCCCTGGGTGTAAAGATGGCGGGTATCCTTCTCCCTGTAGCCCCGCAAAATTTCTCCCAGCCGCGCGCTGCTGCCCCATAGCTCATTGCCCAGAGACATCATGCAAAAGGACGGGTGATTCCCAAAGGCTTCCTGGATCCGTTCTCCCTCTTTGATCAGATATTCCTGCTCCTCCTGGTTATAGCCTTCCTCGCCGGGAGCCGCAATGGTACCCCAGAAGGGAAGCTCCGGCTCCATATAAATGCCAAGGAGATCCGCCGCCATAAAGGCTGCCTCCGGAGGACAGCTGGTGTGATACCGGTAATGATTGATGCCGTAGCGCTTTGCTGTTCCCATGACCCGCAGCCACTGGGAAAGCTCCGTGGGAGCGGCCCCTGTAAGGGGGAAGAGCATACCGTCATGCTTTCCTCGAAGGAAGGTCTTTTTCTCATTCACATAGAAAAAATGTTCATCTGTGCAAAGGCTGCGCATACCAAAGTAAGCGCTGCCATAGTAGGTTCCATCTGTTCCCAGAATGTCCATACAATATACCACCGGGCTGTACTCGCTCCAGAGCTCAAATTCATCCCCGAAATCATATGTAAAGCTGTGGCTGCTGTTTCCGGCAGGCAGCACCACGGAGCAGATCTGCTTTGGAAGCGCCGCGCCGTCCCGGGAGGGCTTATACTCCCTGCGTTCCTCAGTCATAGAGTCTGACAGACGGATGCGGTTTATGGAAAACTCCAGGGACAGCCCCCCTGTGATGTCTGCTGTATTGACCCAGTCCATGGTAATTTGGATACAGCCCTTTTTTATATCTGTGTCAACCCGCACCTGCTCCAGAATTTCCTCATCGTAAATCAAAAGCTCCATATTGCCGGTTATCCCATTCCAGTTGCTCTGGGTATCCGGGGATGTCATATGGCCCCCCTTGGTGGGGTAATCCACGTTGGAAACCATGATGGTCAGGACAAAGGTCTCATTTTCAATATAGGAGGACAGATCATAAATATGAGGCGCGCAGAGGCTGTCTGTATTCTGGGCGTCCTCCCCGCATACCTCCTGGCCGTCCACCCATACTCTGGTCATACGGGTACGTTCTAAGTAAAGATGGAGGGGCTGGCCCAGATCATCCGGCGAAAGTGTTATTTCCTTTGAAAACCAGGCATAGCCCTCAAAGGCATAGGCGTCAGTCAGAAACCCCGTTTCTCTGGCTGTATTTGGCTCGCCTTTTTTAGCCATGGAGGTGGTGCCGGGAAGAGTGATGATATCGTCATACCTGCCTTTTTCAAAGCCCTCCTTCACCTCCTCTTTCCCAGGATCCAGTCTGAACTGCCATATTCCTGATATATCCAGCGTCTTCATACACACATACCCGCACGGCGGCCGCCTGTGCGTTCCTCTCAAAAATTTGTCAAAGCATAAACGACAGTTTATTATACCAAATTTTTCCATCTCCGTAAAGTCTTTTTATCCGCGCCGTCATTTGCTGTCATTACCCCCTCCCTTCCAGCCTAAAGAGCAAGCCTTCATGCGCCCGGCGGCAGGACTTTCAGGATAAAAAAACAGGCCGGGATAAACCCGGCCCCACATATATGACGGCAAAGAACAGCGCAGCTTCCCTGCTGCCGCCAGTCATCTTCTGACGTTAAAGGCCTCCATGCCCGGATATACGGCGGAAGCCCCCAGCTGCTCCTCGATGCGGAGAAGCTGGTTGTACTTTGCCACACGCTCGGAACGGCTGGGAGCGCCGGTTTTAATCTGACAGGTGTTCAGCGCCACAGCCAGATCCGCGATGGTGGTATCCTCCGTCTCGCCGGAGCGGTGAGAGGAGATGGCGGTATAGCCAGCCTTGTGCGCCATCTTGATCGCCTCCAAGGTTTCAGACACAGAGCCGATCTGGTTCAGCTTAATCAAAATCGCATTGCCGGCTCCAAGCTCAATCCCCCGGGAAAGGCGCTGGGTATTGGTCACAAACAAGTCGTCCCCCACCAGCTGCACCTTTCCTCCCAGGCGGGCGGTGAGCTTCTGCCAGCCCTCCCAGTCCTCCTCATCCAGGCCATCCTCAATGGAGATAATGGGGTATTTTTCGCAAAGAGCCGCCCAGTGCTCTATAAGCTCGTCGGAGGTATACTCCGTTCCGGCCTTTGGCAGCTTGTAGAAGCCCTTGCCCTTCTCGCTCTTCCACTCGGAGGAGGCGGCATCCATGGCGATCATAAAATCCTTTCCAGGCTCATAGCCTGCCTTTTTCACCGCCTCCAGAATGGTCTCAATGGTCTCCTCATCACTGGAAAGGTTCGGCGCAAAGCCTCCCTCGTCCCCCACAGAGGTGGCAAGCCCCCTTGATTTTAAAATAGCGGCCAGGGCATGAAATACCTCCGCGCACCAGCGCAGCGCCTCTTTAAAGGAGGGCGCTCCCACAGGCATGATCATAAACTCCTGGGTATCCACCGTGTTCGCGGCATGAGCGCCGCCGTTTAAGATATTCATCATGGGGACGGGCAGACGGTTTCCGGAAATCCCTCCTAAGAATCTGTAAAGCGGGATGTCCATGGCAATGGAAGCGGCTCTTGCCGCGGCAATGGAAACCGCCAGAATGGCATTGGCTCCCAGCCTGGACTTATCCTTTGTACCATCTGCGGCAATCATGGCCCCGTCCACTGCGTAAATATCCGACGCATCCATACCCACAATGGTCTCTGCAATAACCGTGTTGATATTTTCCACAGCCCTTGTGGTACCCTTTCCCAGATACCTGTTCTTGTCGCCGTCCCGAAGCTCCAACGCCTCGAATTCGCCGGTGGAAGCGCCGCTGGGCGCAGTGCCCCTTCCCACAGTGCCGTCCGCCAGAGTCACCTCCGCCTCAACGGTGGGATTACCTCTGGAATCCAGGATTTCCCTGCCGATGACCTTTTCAATCTCCAAATAATTCATCATGTTTACCTCCATCTTTTATGCTTAATTGCCCGGAACGCCTCCGCCTTCCGGTTTTCGCACAGCCAGCAGCAGTGCCAAAAGAGCGTTTTGCACACATTTATTCACAGGATAGTTAGAATAATCTAACTTCTGTTATGGTATCACGACTCCTCGCCCTTGTCAAGCATACTGCCGCTTTATGAGGATATTTTTGACAGATTTTCCTGAATTATACTATGAACACTCCTTCGGTTGGCTGATTGAAGGGTCATGCCGGCCTTTTTCTATCAGCAGTCTCATGGCCTCCACAGCCACCTGGACCGCCCGGTCCGTGTCAAACTGCAGCTCATCCGCAAGCCCCAGCTCCCTTCTGGTCTGGTTGCCGAACACCGTCAGCACCGTGCCAACCCGCACCTTTCTCACCGCCCCCACCACAAAGAGGGCGGCGGATTCCATCTCGCTGGCCAGGGCGCCGCATTTGAGCCAGGCGTCCCACTTGGCCTTCAGCTCCTGGCCGGCGGCCATGCTCTCCGGTTCATGCTCCCCGTAGAAGCTGTCCTTGCACTGCACCACCCCCATGTGAAAGGGATAACCCTTTCCCATGGCTGCCTCCCGAAGAGCCCAAGCCACATCAAAGCTTGCCACTGCGGGAAACTCGATGGGGGCGTATTCCCTGCCGGTGCCCTCGGCCCGGATGGCCCCCGTGGCGATGACCAGGTCGCCCCCCAAAACCTCCGGCACCATCCCGCCAGAGGTTCCCACTCGGATAAAGGTGTCCGCGCCCACATGCACCAGCTCCTCCAGGGCAATGGCCGCAGAGGGGCCGCCGATTCCGGTGCTGCAGACGCTGACCATCTCTCCGTTCAAATGCCCCGTGTAGATGGTGTACTCCCGGTTTGACGCCACAAAATGGGCGTCGTGAAAATACCCGGCGATCTTCTCGCAGCGCCCCGGGTCCCCGGGCAGGAGCACATATCTGCCCACATCTCCCTTTTTCACCTTCAGGTGAAACTCTTCCTGTTCTGAATAAACCATCCTATTCCCCTTTCAAAGATTTTAGTTTGAACTTCTTCATACCCGCCAAAGAATGATTGCAGCAAACACGCTCCGGCTACTTTCTTCTCTCCACGTCCGTCAGATATTCCCGATACCTTCCCGCCTGCTCGTCGGAAAGGATGGCGGTGACGGCGACGCCCTCCTCCCGGTAGTCCGTCTCCTGCACCTCCCCCTGCTCCTTGAGGGATGAAAGGATCCCCCCTTTGTCGTAGGGCAGAAACAGCTCGCATCGCTGGCGGTTTCCGAAGAGCTTTTCCCTGATTACCTCCGCCAGAAGCTCCAGGGAGTCCTGCTGCTTCGCGCAGATATACACCGCATCATCCCTCTGACTGGGATAGGAAACAGAAAATCCCAAAGCAGCCCGCTTGTCCGCCTTGTTGTACACCCGCAGTACCGGGATATCCCCGGCTCCCAGATCCTTTAAGGTTTCCTCTGTCACCCGGATGTGGTCATGATAATGGGAATCGGAGCAGTCGATGACCTCCAGCAGCAGATCCGCATCCCTTACCTCCTCCAGGGTGGAGCGGAAGGACTGCACCAGGTGATGGGGAAGATTGCTGATAAACCCCACCGTGTCGGAGAGCAGAAAGCTCTTTCCGTCCCTGTGGGACAGCCGCCGCACCGTGGTGTCCAGGGTAGCAAAAAGCATATCCTCCTCAAATACCTGTTTCTCCTCCCCACCCTCATACAAGTCTATGAGACCGTTCATGATAGAGGATTTCCCCGCATTGGTGTATCCTACCAGACTTACCAGGGGCAGGCTGCTTTTCTGGCGGCGTTTCCTCGTGGTCTCCCGATCCTGCTTGACCTGAGCCAGCTCCCTCCTTCTTGCGGCAAGCCTTGCCTCGATATGCCTTCTGTCAAGCTCCAGCTTTGTCTCCCCAGCGCCCCTGCTGCTCATGGCGCCGCTGGTGCCCCCCTGGCGGCTCAGGGCGTCATGCAGCCCCACCAGCCTTGGAAGGGCATAGGACAGGGCGGCCACATCTACTGCCAGCTTCGCCTCTCTGGTTTTTGCCCTTCTGGAAAATATTTCCAGTATCAGGGTGGTGCGGTCCATCACCGCCGTCTCCAGCTCCCTGTTCAGATTCCGAAGCTGCATGGGGGACAGGGCATTGTCAAAAATCACCAGCTTGGCCCCGGTCTCCTCCACCAGGGAGCGAACCTCCTCCACCTTGCCAGTGCCGATATAAAAGGCATTGTTGACGCATGAAGCCCTTTGGGTCAGCATTCCCGCCACCTCCATTTCACAGGCTCTGGCCAGTTCCGTCAGCTCCTCCATAGAATGGTCAAAATCCCGGCTGTCTGCAAGCTCCAATCCAACTAAAACCGCTTTTTCCATAATCCTCCCGTTTATCTGATCCTTCATACTACGCTACATCTCCCACAGAAACAGTTTCTCCTCCGGAAGATATTTTAACAGCTCCTCTTTTAAAAATTCCATCATTTCCCGGCTTTTTTCTTCCCCGTAGCAGGCTACGCCCCCCTCGCTCACATAGGGATACTGGACGATGCAGCACCCGGGACGGCTCCTTCTCATATTCTTCAAATATTCCCTGCTGATGCGGAAGGTGCCGATGCTGGCGTCATACAGCCTGTCCGGGGGCAGATACTCGAAAACCTCCCGGATCAGTCCGGCATACTCCTCCTGAAAATCTGGAATAAGGATGGCCGGGTCAAAGCAGGCCCGCACGTGAAAGCCCATGTCCATGGCCCTCCTCATAGAGGAAAGCCTCTGCTCCAGGGCCGCGGTGCGGTGTTCAAAGCGTTCAATGACCGTTCGGGGCGACAAAGTCCAGGCAAGTATGACATTTTCAGGAGCGCTTCCCTCCATCTCCTTTAAAAAGAAGGCCCCGTCCCCCTTTGTGCGTATTTCAATGGTGAGCGCCCTATGGGATGCGGCGAACGCACACCACCGCTTTCCAAAGCCCAGCACCGCCTCCATGGCCAAAAGATCCGTGTCAAAGGAAATGCACAGATAGACCGGGTGCTTTAGAAGAAGCTTCTCAACCTCTGAAAAATAGTCCTCCAGGTTCAGAAAGGCCGCCATATATCCCCCGGGATACATTCCCTGGAGATAGCAGTATTCGCAGTCATACAGACAGTTCATCAGCAGGGAAGCATAATAAAAATGCTGATGCCCAAAGCGCTGGCATACCGGCGCCCCGGGATACAGAAAATGATCCGTCTTTTTTGCCAGAATAAGAGCCGGGTTCTGCTTCTGCTCCTGAAAATTCTGATGTCCCCGGTTGAACACATCCTTAAAATGCCTGATGGGGATCACGCAAGCTCCCGGCAGACGTGATAAAACCCGCTCCGCCTGTTCCCGCTCCAGCCCCTCCTCCACATACACATGGGAAAAGCCGCGCCGGTATACGCTGTTTCCAGCTGAAAGCCTTCCGGTTTTCTCCTTCTCCGGGCGACTTTCTGATTCCTGCGTTTTTTCCAGCTCTGACTCCAGGGCCTCCTCCAGCTGTCCGCACAGCTTCAAAAAGGCTGCCTTCTCCTCCCTCTTCACGCTGGAATGCGCCGCCTTACCGTAATCCTCCAACAGCTCCAGGGCCCGGCGGCAGGACGTTTCGCCCAGACACGCCCAGGCGTTTAAAAGCTGCTCCAGCCTGTGCCCCATGGCGACGGTGACAGGCCGTTTATTTAAAATAAGCCCCCATGCCTCCCGGAGCTTCTCTCTTTTTTCCAGAAGCCTTTCTGTCTCCAAAAATCCGGGCCCCAGGCGCGCGCTTTCAGCCCCCAGCCACTCAAGAATGGAGGCGGACGCGCCTTCCATCAGGGTCTCCAGCTTTTCCCGATCCGGCTTAACCCCCTCCGCCCTGTCAGACAGGCATTTCAAAAAAGCCACCCTGTCCCAGGTCAGAAAGCGGGAGACCGCCTCACAGATACCGGAGGCTTCCATGTCCGCCATATGCAGCAAGCCAGAATGGCGCTCCCGGAGCACCCTTTCCACAGTAATCAGGGGCAGCTCCAAAAAAGGATGGGGATGTATATCCGGGTAAAACCTTCTGCCGCTGCCCTCATCCAGCACACGCACAGCCATGGAAACCCTTCCAAGAGCGGACTCCCCGCTTTTTCCCTCCTCTCCATCCAGAGCCGCAGCGCCTATATTGACCAGATACAGCTGTGAACGCTCCCGCTGGCTGCAGAGGCTTAAATACTCTGTGACAGCACCGCAGGCGGAGAGCTTTCCCACACCGGTCAGCAGCAGGCGCACCGGTTCTTCTCCAAGTATTCCCTCAAAAACCCGGAGCCTGGTATATGTCCCTACAGGCTTCATGCGCAGTTTTTCTATAAATTTGTGTGCCTCCGCATATAGCGCCGTCACAAGCAAAAACATCGCCCTACATCCCCCATTTTTTCGCAAGCCTTCTCCTGATGACTATAAAACAAATCAGATGCGCCGCAACTGTCACCAGCCAGCTGGCGGGATAGGTCCAGTAAAGGGAGCTGATGGTATGGAACTCTTCCATGCGGAAGAAGGTAAAAATCCACAGAAGCCGCAAGCCGCAGACCCCCACCAGGGAGACAATCATAGGCATTACGGAATATCCCAGCCCCCGCAGGCATCCCACCATTACATCCATCATACCGCACAGGGCATACATCCGGCATATCACCTCTATCCGGCGCATGCCTGCCTCCACCACCGCAGGGCTGTCGGTGTAAATGAGAAGAAGCTGGGGGCCAAAGAACACCGCCAGATTTCCCAGAATGATGCCAGTGAGGAGTACAAAGCCCTCGCAGACATACATGATCCTGTTGATTCGCTCATATTTTGCAGCTCCCAGGTTCTGACCTGTAAAGGTGATGGCTGCCTGATAAAAGGCATTCATGGCCGCATAGACAAAGCCCTCGATATTCTGGGCCGCTGAATTGCCCGCCACCGCAATATCCCCAAAGCCGTTGACAGATGCCTGGATGATTACATTGGACACAGAAAAAATCACCCCCTGAAGGCTGGCGGGAAGCCCTATGCGGAAAATGCTGGAAAGCTTTGAGGGGTATATTTTCAGCTCCTTCAGCTCCAGGTGAATGTCCCCCTGCTCCCTCATCATGCAGCGCACCACAAGGATGGCGGATACGCACTGGGAAATCACTGTGGCGATACCAACGCCTGCCACACCCATTTTAAATACAATCACTGTGACCAAATTTAAAACCACATTGATGATTCCTGCCGCAAACAGATAGTACAGGGGCCTTTTTGTGTCTCCCACAGCACGGAGAATGGCGCTGCCGAAGTTATAGACCATGGTGGCGGTCATGCCGAGAAAGTAGATGCGCAGATACAAGGCGGCCTGATCCAGAATATTCTCCGGGGTCTGCATCCAGATCAGGATCTGCCTTGCCCCAAGACATCCCACGAAGGTCAGAATGATCCCGCTGAACATACTCACCAGCATGGCGGTATGTACTGTTTCAAACACATTCCGCCTCTGTCCGGCCCCGTAGAAATTTGCCACCAGCACATTTGCCCCCACGGACAGGCCGATGAAGAAATTGGTCAGCAGGTTGATCAGCGCGGTATTGGAGCCCACCGCCGCCAGTGCATTGTCACCCACGAATTTCCCCACCACTACGATATCCGCCGCGTTAAACAATAGCTGCAGAATGCTGGAGAGCATCAGGGGCAGGGTAAACAATAAAATTTTTCCCATCAGGGAACCATTGCACATATCCAATTGGTATTTGTTTTCTTCTTTAACTGACATGGTATCTCCTCATTCCTCCGGCGACTGCCCCCGGCGGATTTTCTTCTTTTTCTTTTCCGCGTACATTAACTCATCCGCCTTTACCAAGAGTGTCTCAAAGTTCATCTGGCGCAGGTCATCCGTTTCATAGACTCCCAGGCTTGCGGAAAATGAAAATGGAAAGCCGCTCATAGAATTATACTCCTCCATGTAGGCGTCCAGCCGGCTGCGGATTCCATCGCTGTCCCTGACCTTTGCCTCCACCACCAACAGCTCATCGCCGCCGAAGCGGCAGCCGATGGCTCCAGGACAGGCCCGGCGCAGAGCATCGGCCACCGCGCAGATGGCCTTATCCCCCATGACATGGCCATAGGTATCATTGATATACTTCAGATTGTCCAGGTCTGCCAGGGCAATGGTCAGCGTGCCTCCCTCCCGGCGAAGCTGCTCCATCATGGCCTCAAATTCCTTTGTAAAGCCGTTGCGGTTGTAATAGCCCGTCAGGGGATCCTGCTTATAGCTGTCCTCAATCTGCTTCTGAAGATAGCGCTGGTAGCGTATGTTTCGGTATCCACCGAAGGCCGCATTCAGGGTGCTGGTAACCTGAAATATTTTATAGTAGCTCTGCTCATCCCAGTTTCTGTAGAAAAAGCAGGCATATCCCAGGGGGATCTGGGCAGCGTGGATGGCTGTGAACACCACCGGCATGGAGCCTTTCAAAATATCCTCCAGATTCGGCGCGATGTCCTTCCTGTTAAAACGCTCCGGCATCTTGATCTCCCCATCTATGGTGTTCAAAACCACCATCAATTCCTCCCCGAAGCTGTCGCGCGTTTGTACGGACACCGGATTCACCCGCTCATCCAGACACTCGCTTTTTAGAAGTACGCACATGTCATTCATATAGACATTTTTCAGCTCAGCAGACGCCGCCATGATGTTCTCACAGCTCTGGATGCGGGCGGCAATCTTATTTAACATCCGCTCCTCCGCCTGAAACTGGGAAAACCGGTTGTTCAGCTGGGATATATATCCCGCGATATTGAGCTCCCTCTCAGGCGCGCAGCCGCAGGATTGCGCAAGGAGCAGACGGGGCAGCACCAGATAGTCCCCTGCCTTTTGTGAAAATTCCCTGGAATCTTCCAGAAGCTCCCTGATCTGAGCTGCCATCTCCTCATAGCTGCAGATGCAGGAGGTAATCTGGGGTTTTGAGAAATAAATCTCTTCTATACCGTCAAAGCCTGTCACAAGCACATCCCCCGGCACCCGGTAGCCCCGCTCATAGAGCGCTGCGCAGACAACCAGAGCCATGGCGTCATTTGCGCAGATGATGGTCTCCGGAAGCTCCTTTCTGGCCAGGAGAGCCTCCATAGCCCTCCTGGTGGGGTCGGTCCAGAAGTCTCCGTAACTGATATCCTCCTGTCCAAAGGAAAGTCCGTGCTCCTCCAGCACTCTGCGAACCACCCGCTCCCGCTCATCGGAAAAAGAGTTTCCCTTAAAGCCTGCCATATAGTGTACTTTTTTTGGGTGATGCTCCTCCACCACATGGCGCACCAGCTGTTCAAAGCCCCTTGTGTAGTCAAAATTCAGGTTCACACAGCCCTCAAAATGCCCCTCCACGATGAACACGGGACAGGCTGCATCCTCCGCCTTTTGGATCAGCCTTTCAGCAAGACTTTTACTCTTCAGCCGCTCATGATAGATGATCAGCGCATCGATGACAGCAAAATCAATCAGCTCAAAAACTGCCTGCTCCCCCTCCTGACTGGCTGTGTTCCAGAAAAGCTCCGAGTCCGTGGCATAAATGAAGAGCCGGTACCCCGCCAGCCTCATTTCCATGGCAAGGGCCTTGATCAGCTGTTTGCTGCTGTCCTCCTGTATTTTCGCGATGCAAAGCGCCGCTATTTTGTACTGCCCAATCATAATGAGACCCCCGAAAATATATACGCCTTCAACCTCATATCCGCAGCGAAACGCGAGCTTCCGCAAAGTCTGATTCCACCGCTTGGGAAAACACCCCCTGCCTTTTTCAAGCAGAGAACGGGGACAGACAAATTTATCATGCCATGTTGTACGAAATGCACGAAAGCAAGCTGAACTGCAGACATATCACACGTTTCTTTGATTCAGGAACTATCCTAGCATATTTTAATTTGTTTTTCCACTGGGAAATATTGAATATTTTATGTAATATACATAGCTTTCTAACAATACCGCTCCTGTTCGCGGCCAGTGCCAAAATTTCTGTCCGGAAAGTAAAATCACCAGAAAAACATTGTAAATTTTCCACAAAAATCTTTCCAAGCTCCAGGAAATATGTTATATTATTAACAAAAATGGCAAAGGCCAAAATAAAGGAGGTTCATATGGCAAGATTTACATTACCCCGCGATCTCTATCACGGGAAAGGAGCCCTGGAGGCATTGAAATCCTTTACAGGAAAAAAGGCAATGATCTGTGTGGGCGGAGGCTCCATGAAGCGCTTTGGCTTCCTGGACAAGGCACAGCAGTATCTGAAGGAAGCCGGCATGGAGGTGCAGCTGTTTGAGGGCATCGAACCGGATCCTTCTGTTGAGACAGTGATGAAGGGCGCTCAGGCCATGCTGGACTTTGAGCCGGACTGGATCATCGCAATAGGCGGCGGCTCTCCCATTGACGCCGCAAAAGCCATGTGGATTAAGTACGAGTACCCGGATATCACCTTTGAGGACATGTGCAAGGTGTTCGGCATCCCTGCGCTGCGCAAAAAAGCAAGATTCTGCGCCATCTCCTCCACCTCCGGCACCGCAACGGAGGTAACCGCATTCTCCATCATCACCGACTACAGCAAGGGCATCAAGTATCCCATCGCAGATTTTGAAATCACTCCGGATGTAGCCATTGTTGACCCGGATCTGGCAGAGACCATGCCCCAGAAGCTGGTGGCGCACACCGGTATGGACGCCATGACCCATGCCATCGAGGCATATGTCTCCACCGCAAACTGCGACTTCACAGATCCCCTGGCCCTTCACGCCATCAAGATGATTCAGAGCGATCTGGTGGCTTCCTACAACGGCGACATGGCTAAGCGCGACAGTATGCACAACGCCCAGTGCCTGGCGGGAATGGCGTTCTCCAATGCCCTTTTGGGTATCGTACATTCCATGGCCCACAAGACCGGCGCGGCCTTCGCCGACTACGGCGCACATATTATTCACGGCGCAGCCAATGCCATGTACCTGCCGAAGGTGATCGCATTTAACGCCAAGGATGAAACTGCGAAGAAGCGCTACGGAGATATTGCAGATTTTATGAATCTGGGAGGCAGCTCCTTAGATGAGAAGGTGGATCTGCTCATCGCCTACCTGAGAAAAATGAACGATGACTTAAACATCCCCCACTGCATCAAGAACTACGGCCCCGACAGCTACCCCGCAGAGCAGGGCTTTGTCCCCGAGGAGGTATTTCTGGAGAGACTGCCAAAGATCGCAGCCAACGCCATCCTGGATGCCTGCACAGGCTCCAATCCCCGCCAGCCCAGCCAGGAGGAGATGGAGAAGCTCTTAAAGTGCTGCTACTACGACACCGAGGTGGATTTCTAGGGAAATATCGCTTGGAGGGAACCTTATATGCAGCTTTCGTATACCTATCATTCCATTCCCATTCCCGGGGGTGGCTTTGTCACAGGCTTTGTCTTTCACCCCCGGGTTCCAGGCATCTGCTATGCCAGAACAGATGTAGGAGGCGTCTACCGTCTGAACAGGAGAGAGAACCGCTGGATTCCCCTGATGGATTGGGTGGGACACCCCCATGAGGGGCTCATGCAGACCCTGTCCATCGCCCTGGACCCGGACAGACCCGGCCGGGTGATGGTGCTTTCCGGCAATGAATGGCCGGGAAGGAACAAGCCGGGACAAAGGCAGGAGAGCGCCCTTCTGATTTCAGAGGATTACGGCGAACACTGGGAGATCCGCCCCGTCCCCTTCGCCGTCAACGGAAACGGCCCCTCCCGCTCCTGTATGGAAAAGCTGGCCTTTGTCAGGAACAGGCTCTACTACGCCAGCCCCAATCAGGGACTGTTCATGTCGGAGGATCTTGGCAGAAGCTGGGTGGGCATTCCTGTTCCCAACCCCCACCTGGTCTTTGTGAAAGCCGACCCCCTTGGCCGCTGGCTTTTGATTTCCACCACGGGGGAGCCGGAAGAAAAGGGGGCGGCGTCAGGGGATACCTCTGTTTTGAATGCAAGCTGCTCCTCTGAAAGAACACTTTCCAGAAGGGAGCACAGTCTCTACCTGGCAGCGGAGGGTCAGGACTTCTTACCCCTGCCCCTTCCCGCCTGGCCGGAAGACGCCGCTCCGACTCCCGGGGGCTATGTGGCTGTTTCCTGCGGCCTCTCAGATGGAGAGGGGACAGATCAGCTCCTTTACATAACCCTTTCCGGCCCTGGGCGTCAGGAGCCCGCCTTTCCCTACTGGAATTTCTGCTGCGAATGCGGCGGGGGAACCCATGGCAAGCTTCTTCGCTACAGGCTGAATTTTGGCGCCAATCAAAAGGGGGAGGAGCTTCCCCTTATACCGCAAGACTTCGAGGATCTGACCCCCTCCATTCCGGGCAATCCCGGCATATGCGGCGTGGCAGTATCCGGCGACCTGGTCTATTGCTCCACCATCCATGCGGATCACAATTATATCTACCGCTCCATGGACGGAGGGGCACATTTTACAAGAGTGCTGGATCCAAGGGACACAAGCCTTTGCGACTACACTGTTCCCTACATGAAGCCGGAGTATAATAACGGCCTCTTTCTGGTACACTGGATCAGCTGTCTGGCCCTTGACCCCTTTAACCGGGATTTTCTGCTGTTCAACACCGGAACCGGGATCTTTGCCTGCTCCCACGCCGCTTCGCCCGGAGCAATCCGGTTCGCTCCCCTGTGCGGCGGCCTGGAGGAAACGGTTCACTTAAACCTTTACGCGCCCCCCGCAGGCCCGGTGCGGGTGCTGGATATTGTGGGAGATCTGGGGGGCTTTGCCTTTAGGGACATAAGCCGTCCATGTGAAAACAGCTTTGCAGACGAACAGGGGAACCGGTATATCACCTGCAATAACGCGGATTACACGGACAAGCCCGTCACCCTCTCCTACGGCGGCAGGACATACCCGGATGCGATCCCCTATCTCTCCACCGCCAGGGGCAACTGGCGCGGGGTCACAAAGGGCGGGCTGATTCTCTCCCTGGATTACTGCGAAAGCTTCATGCGGCTTCCCATGCCCTTCGGCCTAAGCCGGGAGCTGGATGAGGTATGCCGCCGCATGGAGGAGCCCAACGTCAATGCGGGGTGGTGCGCCCTGTCCGCCGACGGCCAGGTCCTTCTGTGGTCTCCCGCCAGGGACTGGTTTCATCTGCCGGCTTCCCTGGCAGTGCGCACAGAGGACTGGGGCGGGCACTACAGCTTTGCTGTAATTTTTGGTCTGGAGAAAAATGCGCTGACAGACACTCCGGAGATCAAATTCTTCTCCGACCGGGTCAACCCCAGCTGGTTTTACGGCTTTGGGGAGGCGGGCCAGGTCTATATCAGCACCGATGCGGGCCGCACCTTTTACGAATACCCCACGCCGGAGGACTTTCCAAAGGGTTTTTACTTTTCCGGCGTGGACGGGATGAAGCGGGGAGAAATCCGACCGGAGCCCGGCAGAGCCGGTTCCATTTATCTGGCAGCGGAGGCAGGGGGCCTGTGGCATTTATCCTTCGACGGAAGCGCCCTTACCTGCGCGCGTCTGACAGAGTCGGGTGATATTATTTTCAGAGTCGGTCTCGGCAAGGGGACAAAAGCCCCTGCTCCAGCCCTGTTTGTCTCTGGAAGCATTTCGGGAGAATACGGCCTGTACAAAAAGCCGTCGCCGGACACCCCCTGGATCCGTATCAGCACAGACAAACAGCACTACGGCTCCATCACCTCCATCACCGGAGATATGAACCGGGAAGGGGTGGTCTACATCGCCACCGGAGGAAGGGGGATATTTGCGGGGGAACCCCCATCCTCTGAGGGCTGAGCGGTTCTATTCTTTTGCCGCAGCCATTATTTCTTTTCAATTCCAAAAAACCTTAAGATATCAAAGCATCGGACATTGGTCCACATGCGGTTGATGCGCGCATTGTCCTCCTCCTCAAAGCAGGCCATGACCACGCTGCGCTCCACCACATCCAGGGGCGGGTACTGGGCGTAGAGCTGACGCCTTGCCTGATCCCCGGCTGCGGTGATGATATAGGCCCCATCCTCCGCATCCCCGGAGAAGAAATAACCCAGGGGATACTCCACCGTATCCTCCTCGTCCTCCCCGGCTCCATAGCACCAGTCCGCATATTGAAAAATCAGGTCGCTGTCCCCGCCGGAAATCACGGAGGTATAGCCGATGTAGTACATGTTGCGGATGACGTTGTCCGGCCGGGAGAGAAAGTTGATAAAGGCCTCCGCCGCCAGCTGCTTGTCCTCATCCTGGCCTATGCCGTCCTTCAGCATGACCCAGCCGTCAAACCACAGGTTGGTGCCCTCCTCCGGCGCGGAATAGCACAGCTCCACGCCGTCCTCCTCCGCCTGGTCCATGGTATAGACCGCATCCCCGGACCACTGCTGGTTGGCGACAACCTTTCCCGTAACCAGGTCCGCCTTGCCGCTGTCCGTCTCGAAGGAGTACACATTGTCCTTTGCCTGGGACAAAATGTTTTCCACCGCGTCCACGGTCTCCTGGTCAGTGGCATTCAGTATTTCCGAAAGACGCTCCCCATAGTCCGGGCTGTTCAGAAAATCCGGGTTTGTGATGGCGTCAAGGTTTGCAATGCTGACAGCCGCAAAATAGGCGTCCCGCACACTGTCCTTGATGGTGATGCGCCTGTAAAAATCCTCATTCAAAAGCAGATCCCAGTGTGCCGCCTGCTCCTGGGTCACATATTCCGGGTTATAGACCAGTCCCAGCGTCCCCCACATATAGCCTGCGGCGTAGCTGCTTAAGACCTCCCCTTCTATGGACAGGTCATCGTAAACACCCTTGATATAGGGGGAGAGCCCTTTCGCATAGTAGTTATGCTCCTTCTCTGTATCGTAAAAATCCTCGGAAAAGGGAATAAGCATGTCCTCCCGCATCATTTTCATAATCATGTATTCGGAGGGACAAACCAGATCATAGGTATCCCCCAGTGTCAGCTGGTTATAGAGCTCCTCGTTGGTTCCATAGGTGGAGTATTCCACCCGCACCTTCTTCCCGTAGGTTTCAAAAAACCACGCCTCAAACTCCCTGGTCAGGTTTTCCTTCCCCAGGATCTTGGTTCCATCTTCTAGGTCGATCAAATCCTCCTGATCCCAGCCTCCCAGGTCGATGTACTCCTCCCAGTTGCTGACCCGCAGTACAATGGTATCGGAACCGGAGGATTCACAGCCCGTCAGGGCCCCTGCCGCAAGGGCAGCTCCAAGGACGGCCGTCCTCATCCTGGAAAAGCGTTTCCGTCTGTTATGCATGCTGCATAGAATACTTTTCATCTCACGCACCTCCCTGCTCCTGTTCCGCATCCGGTCTTACATTCATCAGAATCACCGTCACCACCACGATCAAAAAGATCAGGGCGGAAAGCGCCCACAGAGCCGTCTTTATCTGGGTCTGGGCGCCCCGGGTGGCATTGACCACGTAGGTGCTGATGGTATCAAAGGTGGCGGGCTTGGTATAGGTGGCAATAAAATAATCATCCAGGGACAGGGTAAGGGCGGTCATAAAGCCGCTGAATATACCCGGCGCAATCTGGGGGATAAGAACCTTAAACAGCGCCTGGCTGGGCCTGCAGCCAAGGTCTAAGGCCGCCTCATAGAGCTGGCCGTCCATCTGCTTCAGCCTTGGCAGCACCGACAGGTACACAAAGGGCGCGCAGAGGGCAGTCTGGCCGATCACCAGGGGAATATAGGTCTCCTTCTTTAGCTGAAACAGGGCAATCATCAGGATGCAGACAGAAAATCCCGTCACCACATCCGCATTCACAACGGGAATCTGGTTTGCCAGCTCCACCGCCCTGCGGACGCCCCTCTTGGAATAAAACGCGCCGATGGCGCCCATGGTGCCAAGGAGGGTGGAAAGAAGGGCCACCGCCAGAGCCAGAATAAGGGTTCCCACCATCATGGAGATCAGCTCCGGCTCCGTAAACAGGGTCACATAGTTGTGAAGAGAAAAATTCCGGATAGCGCCGATCATGGTGGAATCCGTGAAGCTGTAAACCGTTAAAATCAGGATCGGCAGGTACATAAACAACAGCACCAGCCAGATCACTGCATGTTCCAATGCCTTTCTCATCTGCGCGCCTCCTGTTCTCTGGAAAACCGGTTGGAAACCAGGGTGACCCCCGCAATCAAAAGCAGCAGGATCAGGGAGATCACCGAGCCATTGTGCCAGTCATAGGCGCTGAAATAGCTGCCGATGAGGCTTCCCATAATGTAGGTACTGTTATAGACCATGTCCAGAACCACATAGTTGGTCATGGCCGGGAGAAACACCATGGTCACGCCGCTGACAATCCCCGGCACTGACAGGGGCAGCACCACCTTAAAAAAGGTCTGAGCCCTTGTGGCGCCCAGATCCCCCGCTGCCTCCAGGTACTGGTTGTCCAGCTTGGTAAGGGTGTTAAACAAGGGCATGATCATAAAGGGCAGAAAGTCGTAAACCATGCACAAAATTGTGTTAAAAAAGGGATGGTAGGCCAGATTCCCCTCCAGCACGGTCAGGATTTCCTTCATGGCCGTGATGCGGAGAGTAAAATTGATCCACATGGGCAGCACGAACACCATCAAAAACGCGTGGCGTCTGGCATATGCCCCCTTAGCCAGAATGTAGGCCACCGGGTAGGCCAGGAGCAGGCACACCGCCGTGGTAAGGAGTCCGATCACCACGCTGTACAACAGGGTACCAATTGTCTTTGCATTTGTAAAAAATGCAAGGAAATTTGCAAAGGACAGGTTTCCCTCCTGATCCGTGAAGCCGTAATACAAAACCACAAACAGGGGCAGCACCACAAACAGGAGCAAAAAAATAATATAGGGCACTGCCAGCTGCTTCCTGGAAAACAGATTTCTCTTCAATGCTTTCTCCTCCTATCCTAGCGCAGGATCCTGTACTCCACCTTCTCTTTGGGGATGGACACGCTGACATAGTCGCCCTGGTTCCACAGATCCTCATCGTCCACCACATAGTCCTCCTCGGACTTGCTGCGGACGGTGTAGCTGTAATGGTCCCCCACGTAGACAAAGGAGATGATATTGCCCGCCACGTCGCCGGCATCCGCATCGTCTGACAGATCCGCGCAGTCCGGCGGGAAGTAGGCCTCTATGGGCACGCCGGCGGTCTCAATTTTATTTCCAGCCGAATCCACAATCGCACCGTCCCGGGTCCCTGCGTCCGGGTAAACCTTTTTATAGTCAATATGCCACCGGATATCGCCGAAGGCAACCAAGAGGCCCTTGCCCTCCTCGTAGGCTCCCAGCTCCCCCTCGAAGCGGTTAATGCTCATATCATAGGGAATGATGTGGATCATATCCGGGGCGATCCGCATACCCACCATGGTACCCGGCGCAAAATGCTTCAGACTGTGGATCTCAATCTCATATCTTCCGCTCTGGACAACCACAATATAAAAGGTGCCCTTGAAATCCGCAGAGATTACCTGGCCCTTGATCTGTCCCTGCTCCGGGGCAACCAGCTCGATATCCTCCGGCCGGATTACCGCGTCGATGGCCCTGCCGGTCTCATAATCGTCCACGCACGCAAACACCGCCCCGGCAAACCGGGCCTTGTGGTAGTCCATCATACGGCCGTTAAAGATATTGCTCTCGCCGATGAAATCCGCCACAAACACATTGGCGGGCTCATTATAAATCTCCTCCGGCGTTCCCACCTGCTGAATCTCCCCATCGCTCATGACCACCACCTTGTCGGACATGGTCAGGGCCTCCTCCTGGTCATGGGTGACAAAAATAAAGGTGATGCCCAGCTTCCTATGCATGTTCTTCAGCTCCAGCTGCATCTCCTTCCGCATCTTGTAGTCCAAGGCGCTCAAGGGCTCATCCAGAAGGAGAACCTCCGGCTCGTTGATGATGGCCCGGGCGATGGCAATACGCTGCTGCTGGCCCCCGGAGAGGGTGTTGACGCTTCTCTTCTCAAAGCCTTCCAGGTCCACCATCTCCAGAGCTTTCTTTACCCGCAGGTCCATCTCCTTTTTATCCAGCTTCTTCAGCTTTAGCCCGAAGGCCACATTGTCATAGACATTCAGGTGGGGGAAGAGGGCGTATTTCTGAAACACCGTGTTGACGGGACGAAGGTTGGGCGGCAGAGGGGCAATATCCTGGCCGTTTAACAAAATCTCCCCGGAGGTGGGCTTTTCAAAGCCCCCGATCATCCGCAGGATGGTGGTCTTTCCGCAGCCGGAGGGTCCTAAAAAGGTGACAAACTCTCCCCGCTTAACCTCCAGGCTAAAATCTTCAATCACCGTTTCCGCCCCAAAGTCCTTCTTCACATGCCTCAGTTCGATAAGCGTTTCTTTTTCCACTGTTTTTTTCTCCTTCTCGTAGTTTTTCAAATCCAGCAGGCTGTATTTGCCCATTACAAAAGGCTGTGCTCATTCGCACAGCCTACAAACCTCCGCCATTTATTTACAAAATCTGAAAAAAAAAAAAAAAACCTCCCTTGACAGCAAAAAATGGAAGATACCGGGATCAGAGTCTATATAGCAAGTTCACTTTTACTACTCTTATTGACCGTTTCACAAGTCTGCGCAGCTTTGCGCATTTCGGTTACACCTACCAAACTTATAAAATTTGAGCTTCTAACTCAATCAATAAGGCTGCACAAGGCCGCCAATCGGCAGTGGACCCGGCTGTCCGTATGGCCTTAACTCCCAAAGGAGTGGTCCAGAAGCTTTGCCTGGAGGGACTCTGAAGCAGTTCCTTCCTTCCAAATTTCTGAATGAAGTCTAGCATAGGGATGGAGATTTGTCAAGGAAATTTGGGGGTTGCGCTTTCAATCGAGTAGGGGAAAAGAGTCCCCTACTCGATTTGCGATGTCCCACAGCGGGTGACGGCACGCCCGCTAAAGCGGACCTGCCAAGTCGCATCTGCCAATATAATGCTTCGCATGGGGCAGGTGCTGTCGGCCGCTTGATGGGCTTATCGCATAAATAAAAGACGGCATACAGTCTGACTGTATACCGTCTGAAAATAGCCTGTAGGTTTTACAGATTAGTTAAACAGATCATTGTAGTTACTCTATTCTTTTGAGACAATCCTACTTAAACTCTACGTTTGTGATGGTCAGCTTATCTTTAATTATCCTGCGGAAAAATTCAGATGCAATTATTGCAGCTCAAGAAAATTAATATTTTTGTAATTGTTTTGAAAAAATGATTGACAAAGCATTCTGTCTTTGTTAGAATGAAAAAACATAGGTGGAAATTTGTGTAAATAAATGTGTACCTTTTGCGCAGTGTGCCCAGTGCGAAGCGCCCTCGTTAAGGGATATCCGAATACATATACCATTTTAGCCATCAGTACATCGCTCTTAAACGCGCCATCAGACGCCAAAACAGGTATTTTTATTCACACAAATCTGCCAAAGATGGAAAACAAATATAAAGGAGGAAAAACCATGAATTTTAAGAAGGTTTTGGCTGGAGTTCTTACCAGCGCAATGGTAGCGGCTTTCACCATATCGGTTGGCGCTACAGATATTTATTCACCAGACGGTAACTGGTACAGCAATAATGAATTTTTGTCCAATAATGATTTTGAGGGCGCAGATCTGACAGGACTCACTCATGTTATCTTTAATGCTAGCTGCACGGACTTAAACTGGGGTTGGAATAATGGACAGTTTAATTCAAATTCCAACGCTGAGGCTGAGGGTTCAGGCTGGCAGCAAGTTTCCTTTGGCGGAACAGAATCTAACGCAGATGTTACATTGACTGAGACAGGTGATTTTACCATCGAGGTTCCTTTGGTTATAGGAACAGATGGCTGGTTTAATCTTGGTTGGGGAACCGGTTGCGCGAAGGACATTTTCTCTATTAATTCAATAGATTTTTATGCAGGTAATGACCTGTTAGGTACCTGGACTGAGACGGATGGTTATGTGGCTGCATCTCATGCAGTAGACGGCATCCAGAAGATCACCCTTGCAGAGGCAGAGGCAATGGACTCCTACACCATCACCATTTCCAACGGCACTGACTCCGAGGAAATCGTTTCCACAAAGTATTACACCTCCGTATCTGTTGGTGATATTACCTACGAGGCCGAGGAAGGCTATGTTTACATCGGCACAGTCATCACAGATATTCCTGCCGGTGTTACCGTAACAGTTTCTATTGATTAATCATATCCGATCAACAAGGAGGTTCTGACCATGAAGAAGGAATACAGCGCACCTGAGATTGAGGTTACCAAGTTTGACGTTGAGGATATCATCACATTATCAAACGGCGGTACTCTGACTGAAGGTTTAAGCTACGAAAATTTATTTAACTAAGACAATGCTGTCATACGCCTGCTGTCCACAACACAGCAGGCGTTCTTTTAT
The DNA here is from genome assembly GCA_944381475.1 of uncultured Lachnospiraceae bacterium. Lineage (GTDB taxonomy): Bacteria > Bacillota > Clostridia > Lachnospirales > Lachnospiraceae > UBA4292. Next base: position 22,539 of record CALWLH010000047.1, read on the forward strand.
TCTTTCCATCTCAGTTTTATCATCCCAAATCCCTTTACTTTTTATTCCGTATTCTCTATAATAGCGTAAGAATAAAGCTGCTGATTTTTCGTTTGTTTCCTGCCGGAGGGAAACACAAGGAGACGCCCATGCAAAAGCACAAATTGTCCCAATACGATGAGACCATCCGTCTGGTTCTTGAGAGCGGCGGGGAATTCCGCCTCTACCCCAGGGGCACCAGTATGCTGCCCCTTTTGGTTCAGGGCAGGGACAGCGTGGTGTTAAAAAAAATAACAGAACATCCCCGAAAGGGGGACATTCTGTTTTACAGAAGAGATGACGGCGCTTATGTGCTCCACCGCGTGGTGGGGGAGGATTCTGCGGGATATATCCTCTGCGGGGACAACCACACCGCCCTGGAGCACGGCGTCACGGACGGGCATCTCATCGGCATTGTCACCCGAATCTACCGGGGGGAGAAGCCTATAGAACCCGCCAGCCTTCCCTACCGGTTCTATGTATGGCTATGGGGCTTCTTTTCCTTCCGAAAAATTTACTGCCGGCTCTGGTCAGCGAAGCGCAGGCTTAGGCGCTCCCGCTCCTGACCGGAAAAAAACGCAGGAAGCCTTCGGCGTGCAATCCATTATCTGCGCAGCTTCTCCGTCAGCCGCAGAATCTCCGGAGCGACCTTCTCCCTCTGCTTTCTGGTAATATGGCTGTAGAGGGGATAGGCCGCCGCCACGCCTGCTATTCCCACCAGCCCGATCAAAATGCCGGGAATAAACATGGTATCCGCCCAGACCATGGTGCAGCACATGCCCACCCCAAGAATCAGAGCGCCCAGGATGCCTGTGATCAGCGCCGCGATCGTGCCGGGCTTTGTCACACCGGCGTCCAGCCTTCTCAGCTGCTCCATGGGATCCTCCTCCTTTGGCAGATATTTTTTACGAATATTTTCTATCTCCTGCTGCTGCTTTGCGGAATAGGTGTAGCTGAATGTCTCCTTCTGATCTTCCATAATACAAACTCCCTTTATATCACACTGACGCCGGGGTCAGCGGCTGTCCTCCCCGGTTTTCTAACCTTTAAGCCAAACCACTTCTCTTAGTCCAAATACCGGCCTAGGGCAGCGGATTCTTTTCCCTGATCTGCTTTAGCTGCCCTGTTGCGCGGATGATCATGAGCAGGGCCATGCCAAGAACCGTGGCAAAGACCACTCCGCCGGTGGAGCTCGTCATGACCAGACGGAAGGTCTGATCCTCCTCTCCCCCAAACTGGCTCATCATGGCCGTCTCCAGGGCCAGAATAGAAACCAGGGCCGCCGCCAGATTGATGCTTTTCGCAGCGGACAGCACCGGGCTGCCCAGCCTTCTGTATCTGACAAGATTCACGACTGCCATGATGGCGGCATAGAACGCATACAGCGCCATCGCATAGATCAGATAGCCGGGATACTCAAAGCCTCTCTCCTGATGGATAATCAGGACAATGAGCCCGCACAGAGCGATGTTAATGGGTATCAGGAGCATGCCGCACAGACGGTACCGTCTCCACTCCAGCTCCAGGTCTTTCCCGGCTGTATTTCTGTTCACGTGGCGCAGCAGCAAAAAGCGCATGTTGGCCAGACACATATAATACACCCCCAGGGTGATGAGCCACAGGGAGGAATAAATGATGCCCATTACCAGTTTAAACACTCCATAGAGGGTGTTTACGCCAAAGGAGGCATGCAGGGACACCGTTGCCTTAAAGGGCATATCCGTCAGATACCGGTGCATCAGCTGATTGCTGTGGGCCAGCCGGCGGCACCTGCGGACGGCCGGCATAATTCCTATGCAGACCACCGTCAGGGACCAGGCGGAGAAGACGTAGGCGATATAGGCCGCAGGGGTACCCTCGCCCCCAAAGGCGAAGGTATAAACAAGCAATGCCGCTGCCGCAGGCACGCTGATGATCACCAGGCCTGCCGGAGGAAACAGTATTCTATGCAGGATTTTTCTGACTCGCTCCATCCGCCGCCCTCCTGATCTTTACAGTAAAGGTACTTCCCTTTCCCACCTGGCTTTCCACAGAGATCTCTCCCCCCACAATCTCCACCACCCGCTTTACCAGGCCCAGCCCCAGGCCATTTCCCTGGTCGGCATGGGAGGTATCTCCCTGATAGAATTTCTCAAAAATATGGCTGCCCACCTCTTTGCTGATTCCGCAGCCGGTGTCCGCCACCTGAACCAGCGCGTTCTCCCCCTGGCTTTTCAGGGAAAGCAGGACGCTGCCCCCGGGCTCTGTAAACTTCAATGCGTTTGAAAACAGGTTGTTCCACACTAGGGCCAGCAGCTCCCGGTCCGACTCCACATAAACCTCTTCCTCAATGTCCGTTTCAATCTCCAGACATTTGCCCTCCCATATATTTTCATAGGCCAGCAGGCATTCACAAAGCTGCTCCCCCAGATTGTACAGGGATTTTTCAGGAAAAATCTGCTGATTTTCCAGCTTATTCAGCTTCAGGATATTGGAAATGAGGTCCGCCAGCCTTCTGGCTGCTGCAGTATGACGCCGTAATTGCGCATAACTGACAGAGGCGTTTTCAGCTCATGGGACACATTGGCGATAAAATCCGTCCTTAGAGTCTCCATTCCGCCCAGCTCCTGGGCCAGCTGGTTAAAGCAATTGATGATATAATCAAATCCATCCAGGCCATAGGGCTCCCCAAAGGTCTTTATGCGGACAGAAAAATCTCCCTGCATGAGCTTTTCCGCTCCCTCGACAATCCGCTTCACCGGGCGCTCCACGGTAAATTTTCTCTGGACTGCATCCACAACGGTACACAGCAGACTCAGAAAAAGCACATTGCCAAAGGTCAGCTTTGCCGCCCGCTGGATTTCATTTTTTTCAAAGGATCTGCCTGTATCTGCGCTCAGATTGTAAAAGAACAGGAGCATACAGCAGGTAATGACGAAGGACATGGTTAAAAAAACACCACATACCGCCGTATGGAAAACAATATTTTTCTTTTCGTCAAAGCCACACCCGGATTTGTCATTTCAGCACCGCCTTGTATCCCAGCCCGTGAACTGTCACAATTTCAAAATCCTTGCATTCTGAGAGCTTGTTCCGCAGCTTTGTCATATACACATCCACCGTGCGAAGCCCCGAGGAGGTGTCGCTGTCCCAGAATTCATCCATCAGCTGGGAACGGGTGAAGGTTTTTTTGGGGTAGGACAGAAGCTTATACAGGATATTAAACTCCCGGACAGTCAGGGGAATCTCCTCCCCCCCCAAGATAGGCGGTATGTTCATCCGCATCCAGACGCAGCGCACCGATCTCCAGCTTTCTGCTGCTGGCGATTTTTGCCCGCCGCAGCAGGGCGCCGATGTGCAGAAGCAGCTCCTCCAGATCCACCGGCTTTACCAGGTAATCGTCAATCCCGCTTGTATATCCCTTCTGCTTGGCGCCAAAGTCGTCCCGGGCTGTCATAAACAGTATGGGGATATCCTGATTCTGCTCCCGGATACTCCTGGCAAACGCGAAGCCGTCCACCCCGGGCATCATGATGTCTGAGATAATCATGTCAAACATTTTGCCCCCATACAGGGCGTCGTAGGCTTCATTCGCGCCAAGGCACCCCACTGCCTCAAAGCCGTTCTGATTCAGATATGCACAGACCGTGCGGTTTAATTCCCTGTCGTCCTCCACTACCAGTATTCTGAACATCTCCCTGTCTCCTTTAAATACCGGGGTCATTTTTAGCGCTGCGCTTCCCGCTCCTTTTGCTCCCAGGCCAGACGCTCCTTCGCCTCCTCCACAGTCTCCCCCTCTCTCGTGAGAAACTGATCCACAAATTGATCGCTGATCTTTGTAAAGCCGCCCACAACGCCTTCCTCAATCTTCTTATAGCCGCCTACCACGCCATCCTCGATCTTCTTGTACCCGCTGACCACGGTCTCCGCGATTTTCTCATTTGCCTTTACCAATTTCGACTTTGCCATTTCATAACCTCCTTTTCATAACCCTTACTTCAGCCCCTTGATTGCAGGGATCAGGCACAGCAGCAGGACGATGCCCGCAATACCCACAATGATACCCACAGTCAGCATATCCCAGATCATGGTCATGCACATGCCCACGCCCAGAACCAGCGCTCCCACGGTTCCCAGAAGAGTGATGCCGATGGCCCTGGCATTAAACACAATGGCCGGCTTGCCGTCCATCTTTCTGCGCACCAGCACCATGCCAAGGAGCACCGCTGCGCCAACCACGCCGATCACAATGCCCTGGGTCAGGGCTCCCCACTCGGGCAGAAGCGCCATGCACATG
>CALWLH010000048.1 GCA_944381475.1 uncultured Lachnospiraceae bacterium
CATACCCTTACGGAAAGGATCCGAAGGACAGCAATATCCGTATTGCGCCATCCTATCCGCCGTTGGATGAGCTGATGGAGGCTGCAAAGATCTTTGTGCTGAGCGTGAAGCTGGTAAGCGCAGATAAGCTTTTGGAGACGAAATAGATGACGCAGCAAGTGCGTCAGAAAGAGGTAGCGATGGCAAAAATCGGATTTATCGGAATGGGGAATATGGGACAGGCCATGTTAAAGGGCCTGGAAGGTGTTGTGGACAAGGCGGATATTCTGTTTACAGATGCCCACAAGGAAAAGGCAAGACAGATTTTTCACGACACAGGAGTCATGTTTTCCGAGAGCAATGCGGAGCTGGCAAGCAAGTGTAAATATATTGTACTGGCGGTGAAGCCTGTGGTTTATCCGACGGTGCTGAAAAATATCGCGGATATCGTCAAGCCTGGCCATGTGGTGATATCACTGGCTCCCGGCATCAGCATCGAACAGATTTCAAACAGACTGGGCGGGGATGCGCGTATTGTCCGAGCCATGCCCAATACTCCAGCTCTGGTGGGAATGGGGATGACCGGAATTGCTTACAACGAAAAGGATTTTTCCCAGGAGGAAATCGCTGATATTGATCAGATTTTTGGAGCTTTGGGAAGATTCCAGAAGGTGGATGAAAAGCTGATCAGTGCAGTGGTCTGTGCCAGCGGAAGCTCCCCGGCATATGTGTATATGTTTATCGAGGCGTTGGCTGACAGTGTTGTAAAGTATGGAATGCCAAGAAAGCAGGCTTACGAATTTGCGGCACAGGCGGTAATGGGGTCCGCAAAGATGGTTCTGGAGACAGGAGCGCATCCCGGAAAGCTCAAGGATGATGTATGCTCTCCCGGCGGAACCACCATCGCAGGAGTTGCAGCTTTAGAGCAGAAGGGTTTCAGGAGCGCCATCTTTGCGGCAACAGACGCCTGCTATGAAAAAGCAAAGTAAATATTCCACAGGGGTTCTATATGGAAGAGATAAAAAGAATAGACCGAAGGCCTGTACATAAGGGGTCCATCCTGACCATGTATGAGGACAGCATTCAGATGCCTGACGGACAAGTGGCAAAATGGGACTTCCTCGCACACAAGGGGGCTGCTGCGGTGGTGGCTGTCCGGGATGATGGAAAGCTTCTGATGGTGAGACAGTACCGCAATGCCATTGACCGGGTAAGCCTGGAGATACCTGCCGGTTCCAAAAATGATCCGGAGGAGCCAGGGATTGACGCTGCCTTTAGAGAGCTGGAGGAGGAAACCGGCTACACCACGAAAAAGGAGTGGATGAAACCTTTGATTAAGCTGGTGACGGCTATTGCCTTCTGCAATGAAACCATCGATATTTTTGTGGCGGACAGACTGCTTCCCTCCCACCAGCATCTGGATGAGGGGGAGTATCTGGATGTGGAAAGCTATGAGCTTTCAGAGCTGGTGGAGATGATTTATTCTGGTCAGATTCAGGATTCCAAAACTGTGGCGGCCATTATGGCCTATAAGGACTATAGGAATTAAAAACCCCCAAAAGCAAGCGCTTTTGGGGGCTTGTGCGGAGAGTGTGGGATTCGAACCCACGTGCCCGCAAGCGGACAACCGCATTTCGAGTGCGGCTCGTTATGGCCTCTTCGATAACTCTCCAGTAAACGAACCTTTCATAGGATAACCGAGAAAGCGGGTTTTGTCAAGAAAAATCGGATATAAATCCGCGGCTTGCTGGAGACAGTATTGTGCCATTGACCTACACGCAGAAGCTCTCCAGCAGACGTTTCAGATAATCCACGTAGCCGGCCCGCCGGACACTTTCTGCCGCCAGAATATTCACGCGGCCCAGCTCCTTACCGTTCAGCGTATATGTAAGAGTACCAAGAATATCTCCTTCATTTACAGGTGCGCTCGGGTTTTCTGTATAATTAATAGTTCTCTCAATAACGGAAAAATCCTCCCCGGTGGTGCTGAGATAAGAAAAGGCGCCCTCATATGTAAGCTCCACCTGCTCTGACACGCCAGAGCTTATAGGAAGGGGGGATAGCTGGGGCATATCTGTATCGGTGTAAAGCTTACAGTTTGCATATCCGTAGTTTAAGAGGGTTGCGGCTTCTGAAAAACGAAGCTTATAATTATCCGATGCCATGATAACCGCTATAAGCTCTATGCCATCCTTCCTCGCAGTGGCGCTGACACAGTATTTTGCCGCGCTGGTGCTTCCGGTTTTAAGGCCGGTTACCTCAAAGGCGGTGTTCATTTTCAATAGCTTATTTGTATTGGATAGTCCAAATTCGGAGCTTCCCTTGTCTGTGGTATGCGTAATGGTATCCATCCAGATGGTACTGTACTGTGTAATCTCCGGGTATTTGGTAATCAGCTCCCTCGACATGATGGCCACATCCTGCGCGCTTGAATAGTGAGCGGGATCTTCTGTCAGTCCGCAGCAGTCCACAAAATTCGTGTTTTCCATTCCAAGCCCTGCGGCTCTTTCATTCATCTGACGGACAAATTCGCTTTCTGAGCCCGCAAGATGCTCCGCCATGGCCACGCTTGCATCATTGCCGCTGGCTATGATGATGCATTTGATGAGCGTTTCAACAGTCTGCACCTCACCCTCCTCCAGATATACCTGGGAGCCGCCCATGGATTTTGCATAGGCGCTGGTGGTTACCTGGTCGGAGAGGCTGATTTTCCCTGCATGTATCGCGTCAAAAATAAGAATCAGCGTCATGATTTTTGTGATGCTAGCAGGAGAGAGCTGCTCCGTCTCATTACTGGAGCAGATGATCTGACCGGTGCTTGCCTCCATCAGGCAGAAGGCTTTTGCCGTCAGACCAAGTTCCGGCTCGGAATCAGTTTCCTGCACTTCAGCCGAATATGATATTGCTGGTGTTAGAGCATAGCAGCGGAAGGGCGTCAGAAGTATAGACAGGGACAGCAATAAGGACAGTAACCTTTTCATAGAGCATCCTTTTTTGGGGTTCTTGTTAGAATTATAGCATTGTTTAGGGGAAATATACCACCTGTTGGAAAAATTTTAAAAAAGAAAAAAAGTACTTTTATTTAAAATAAAGTGTGGTATAATGAGCACAGACTGAAGATTGCATTTGTATGCAGAATAAAAGGGTATATCTTCAAAGAACATTATAATAAGTGAAAAAATGCCAAAATTGCGGGTTTCTGGTTTTGCTGGTATTTGTAGCCTCTTTTGATAAACGCAAAAAAGGATGAACAAACGGAGAATTTTATGAGTGATAAGAAAAAAACTGTCGTATATAAAAAAAACGCTTCTGTAAAAAAGAAAAAAACCTCTTCTGCCCGTGAGGAGGGACAGAGATGGGCTTCCCAAAGGGCGTCTGAAAAGGTTAACAGAAGTAAAACGAACAGAAAAAAGCATAAGGCCATCAGAATCATGGGCATTGCGGCCTGTGTAGCGGCGGTACTGGTTTTGGTCATGGTGGCGGTAGCAGCGCTGCTTATTCGTCATTACTATCAGATTTCGGATTACCTTCCGGATGACGATGTATCCTTTATGGACATGGCAGATGTGGAGAGCCTGGAGGGTGATGATGATGTGCATTTCCGTCCGGTGGAGGAGACGGATGAAAATGGGCAGGTGATCGGTACGGCCTATGAAACCTTTGATATCGACGATCTGTCCGAGGATGAGAGGGCAAGCTATGAGTCGTCGATCAAGGATGAGCTGGATCAAATAGCGGAGGAGCAGTCCTCCATATCGGAGATTCCGCTTGCCACCTCAGGAGATGTATATAATCTGCTTCTCATAGGCGTTGATCTGAGAGCAGGGGAAAACTGGAATGGAAATTCGGATTCCATGATTCTCATCTCGATCAATTCACGGACAAAAACGATATGCATGACCTCTTTTATGAGGGATTTGTACGCGAATATTCCCGGATTGGGGGCATATAAGCTGAATCGTGCCCACGCAGTTGGGGGCGGTCCTCTGCTGGTGCAGACCATAGAAGAAAATTACCGCATTGACATTAACAATTATGCCCGTGTTAATTTCTACTCTCTGATCAATATTATTGATCTGTTAGGCGGAATTGACATGGATGTTTCTGCGGAGGAGGCTACTGTAGCTAATAGATATATAAGAGAAATGTGCGCGGGAGAGGGACTTGATCCCAACGGGTATTATCTGTCAGGCAGTGGAAATATGCATTTAAATGGTATGCAGGCGGTGGCTTATTCTAGAATCCGGTATGTGGGCAATGCGGATTTCGGACGTACAGAGCGGCAGAGGAATGTTCTTGCGAAAATATTTACCACTCTGCAGACAAAGAGCGTCACAGAGGTCAATGCGTTTTTGAACGCGGCTCTGCCAAATGTAACTCATAATATTACGCAGGATGAGCTGACAAAGCTGATCATGAATGCCCCTGCCTATCTGGGATATGAGCTGAAAAGTCTGCGGGTTCCTCTTGATGGGCATTACTCCTTTGTGGGAGAAATGCTTATGCCAGATTTTGAGTACACCATCAATGTCTTGAGGAGCACGATATATTAAATTATGGTCATATTTTTGTGTTTCAGGGCAAAGGACTGGGAAGTCCGGGATATTGAATGCGGTATGAAATTAAAAATAAAGCAAAATTTTTATAATAATTTTGACAGGAGGGCTCAATGAAAACAGTATTTGACAGTGCATTCAGGAAATACGGAAGAGTTGTAAAAGGATATGATATTCAGGCTTTGACTGAAGCGATGGCTCAAACAGAACTTCCGGAGGATGTAACCTATGTTCCCGGTGTGCCCCAGCTGGAGGCTACCCCCTTTGCAGCACAGATGAAGGAACGTTTTTATGGCGGACTGCCTGTACAGGTGGGGTTTTGCAACGGACATAACCAGATGCTGAATGCTCTGGAGTATCACAGAAGCTCAGAAATTAATGTGGCAGTGACAGATCTGATCCTTCTTCTGGGGCTGGAGCAGGATATGGAGGAGGATTATTCCTATGACACCGCAAAGGTGGAGGCTTTTCTGGTGCCTAAGGGAACTGTGATTGAAGTTTATGCCACGACTCTGCACTATGCCCCCTGCGGTGTTGACGGACAAGGTTTTCGGTGCACAGTGGTTCTTCCAAAGGATACAAACCTTGATCTGGAGACAGTGCTTGGCCGAGAGGGAGAGGACAGACTGCTGTTTGCAAGAAACAAGTGGCTGGTTGCCCATCCAGACGCTGGCATCGATGGGGCTTTCAACGGTCTGAAGGGTAAGAACCTGTCGGTTGCTGATTTTGAGTAAACCTTCATGCGCCCGGCGGCGGGACTTTCAGGGTAATCTGGTATGAATGATGAAAGGGGATATAGGAACCGAGTCCGGTTCCTATATCCCCTTTTTAAAATTTTAGATTTGTCCGTGAAATCTTTTATGAGATTAAAATTGGTAAGGATGTCAAAACTAGTTATCCTCTGCATCCTCATCCCGAACCTGAAAAATCTGGCGCTTCATAGCCATCTCGTCGCTTGCCAGATACTCATCGTAGGTGGTGATCTTGTCCACAATCTTTCCGTTGATAATCTCGATGATTCGGTTTGCAGTGGTCTGGACAATCTGGTGGTCCCTGGAGGTAAACAAAATGACTCCGGGGAATTTGATCATACCATTGTTCAAAGCAGTGATGGACTCCATGTCCAGATGGTTGGTGGGCTCGTCAAATACCAGGCAGTTGGCGCCGCTGATCATCATTTTGGACAGGAGACAGCGCACCTTCTCTCCTCCAGAGAGCACCCGCACTTTTTTCGCGCCGTCATCCCCGGCGAAGAGCATACGTCCAAGGAAGCCTCTCACATAGGTCACATCCTTGATGGGGGAGTACTGCTGGAGCCAGTCCACGATCTGCAGGTCATTATCAAATTCCTTTGAGCTGTCCTTTGGAAAATAGGCCTGGGAGGTGGTGACGCCCCACTTGTAGGTTCCCTCATCCGGTTCCATCTCTCCCATGAGGATCTGGAACAGGGTGGTTTTTGCCAGCTCATCGGAGCCTACAAAGGCAACCTTGTCGTTATGTCCCAGGATAAAGCTCACATCGTCCAGAACCTTCCTCCCGTCGATGGTCTTGCTGATATGGGAAACAGTGAGTACCTCATTGCCAATTTCCCGTTCCGGGCGAAAATCGATGTAGGGGTATTTTCTGCTGGAGGGCTTAATGTCATCCAGCTGAATTTTTTCCAGAGCCCGTTTCCGGCTGGTGGCCTGCTTGGATTTGGAGGCATTGGCTGAGAAACGCTGGATAAATTCCTGCAGCTCCTTGATCTTCTCCTCCTTCTTCCTGTTGGCCTCCTTCATTTGGCGAATCAGCAGCTGGCTTGATTCATACCAGAAGTCGTAGTTTCCGGAGTAGAGCTGAATCTTGGAGTAGTCGATGTCCGCAATCTGGGTGCAGACCTTATTTAAAAAATACCGGTCATGGGAGACAACGATGACGATGTTTTCAAACTCGATGAGAAATTCCTCCAGCCAGGCGATGGCTGCCAGATCCAGGTGGTTTGTCGGCTCGTCAAGGAGCAGGATGTCCGGATTTCCAAACAGGGCGCGGGCAAGCAAAACCTTTACCTTTTCATTGCCGTTTAAGTCCTTCATCAGCTTGTAATGGAGCTCCGTTTCCACCCCCAGGCCATTTAGCAGATTGGCGGCGTCGGATTCCGCCTCCCAGCCGTTCATATTGGCAAATTCGCTCTCCAGCTCTGCAGCCCGGATACCATCCTCCTCGGTAAAATCCTCCTTGGCATAGATTGCGTCCTTCTCCTGCATAATTTCAAAAAGCCGGGCGTTGCCCATCATCACCGTATCCAGCACCACCTCATCATCGTATTTGAAGTGATCCTGCTCCAGTACCGAGAGGCGCTGGCCGGGGGTGATGAAGATCGAGCCGTTGGTGGGCTCCAGCTGGCCGGATAATATTTTTAAAAATGTGGATTTTCCCGCGCCATTTGCACCGATCAGGCCATAGCAGTTGCCCTCGGTGAATTTGATGTTCACATCCTCAAATAACGCGCGTTTACCCAAGCGCAGAGTTACATTATTTGCACTGATCATGCAGATTACCTCCTGATTGCATTGCGTCTGTTTCCAATCTTGAATACTAACAGCAATACCCGGAATTTGCAAGAGTTTTTAAAATTTTACGCAAAAAAGATTGAGAAAATCCGCAATATGAGGTACACTTATATAAAGATTGTCTTCCTGCATATACTGGCCGGCGGACATTAATTTGACAGGAAAGGGAAACTGCGCGTGGCGACACTGTGCGGTGCGGTGATAAGCATGGGAAATTGTGTAGCATACGTTGGGTCGTATACCAACTACGGAAAAAGCAAGGGAATCACGGTTTTTGATGTAAACGAGGAAAACGGAAAGCTGTCCAGGAAATCCGAGGTGGAGGTGAACAACTGCTCCTATCTTTGTATCTCCGGGGATAAGAAATATCTCTATGCGGTGGTGGACGAGGGGATTGCCAGTTTCTCCATCGGCGCAGAGGGCGACCTGACACTGCTGGGTATATCCTCCATAAAGGGAATGAGAGGATGCTACATATGTGTGGACAGTAAAAACAGATATCTCTTTGTCGCAGGCTATCACGATGGAAAGGTGACAGTGCTGCGCATCGGCCCGGACGGCGTGGCAGGGGAGATCACGGACTATTTCTTTGAGCAGGGCTATGGCAGCGTGGTGGAGGGGAATTTCCGTCCCCATATCAGCTGCGTGTGTCTGACTCCGGACGAAAAATATCTTTGTACTGTCAGCTCCGGAATTGACCAGGTAAAGGTGTTCCGAATTGACTACACCTCCGGGGGTCTGGAGTTTGTGGACATCATCCGCTGCGAGGTGGATTCCTCCCCCAGGCAGCTCACATTCTCCCCGGATGGCAGACATATGTATGTGATGGGAGAGAAGAAAACATATATTGTGGTCTACAATTATGAGGACGAAGGATCTCGTCCGGAATTTACTTTCAAGCAGCTGGTATCCACCATTCCCCATAAGAGCGATGAGATCAGCGTGGCTTGTGTGGTGAAGGTGAGCTACGATGGAAAATATGTGTTTGCCAGCAATGCGGGCAGCAATACCCTTGTGATGTTTGAGCGTCATGAGGATGACGGCCTTCTGTACCAGAAGTTTGTTCTTCCCATCAGCGGGGAATATCCCAAGGATGTGGAGCTGTTTCCCGATGAGAACAATATCATCTGTATGAACAATATTTCCGGAACCATCACCTCCTTCCGGATCCATTACGATGACAACTTCATCGTTATGAACGACAGACCCTACAAGTGCGACAATCCAAACTGCGGCGTAATCATCCGGCTGTGATGATATCCCGGCACATAGACAGGCGGGCCCATGGATGCAGATTTGCTCCCTGGGCCTTATAAGTTAGAAGCAGAAGTAAAGCTTGGAAGTAAACTTCCAAAACTACCATGATGACGCGGCGAGTGCGTCAGAAAGAAGTAAAAATGCCAACACCTTTTACCCAGGCCTTTCCGGGACTTGACTTATCAAACGCGCAGTCCTTGAAGGATATTTTTGACCAGACGGAGATTTCTAAGATCAATTACGCAGAGAACAGAACCATTGTCAGAATTTATATGAATGCCAGAATGCTGATTCCCAAATATCAGATACACCGCCTGGAGCAGGAGGTGAAAAAACAGTTATTTGCCGATGAGGCAGTGCAGATTCAGGTGATTGAGCGCTTTTCTCTGTCGGATCAGTATACTCTGCCCATCTTAATTGAAGAATATAAGGACAGCATCATGGAGGATTTTAGGGAAACAAATATGGCCCATTACACCATGCTGCTGTACTCGGATTGGAAACTGTCGGAGGAGCAGCTGATCGTGACGGTAACGGATAACTTTCTGACGCACCGGGCTGCGCCATCCATAGAGCGGCGCATTCACAAGATCCTGCTGGAGCGCTGCGGCTTTGAAACTACGGTGAAGCTTGAATACAAGGAACAGAAGGAAAAACGCCGCCGCAGGTCTGAGGAGTCCCTTTGGCAGATGCCTGCCGAGGCTGCTCCCATGCCGGACATGGATTATATTCCGGATATTCCAGCGGATCTTTTGGCAGGGGACAACCAGGAGCCGCTTCCCTGGAATGAGGTAATGGAATCTCCCCAAACAGATGCGCCAAAGACGCCTGTTCAGAGTGCGCCGGCCCCCAGGACAGGCGCACTGAGCAGAAATGGAAAAAAAAGAACCGCCTCTTCCTGGGAAGGCGGAAAATCCCGGGACAGGGATCAGGGGCAGCCCCGCCATTACAAGCGCACCGACGAGCCGGGCTATATTTACGGACGTTCCTTTGAAGAGCATGAGTTTACGCCTGTTGAGGAGCTGAATGGTGATCTTGGGGTGGTTGTTGTCCGCGGACAGATTTCCTCCCTGGAGATGCGGGAGCTGAAAAACAAGGATAAGATGCTCGTTCTATTCTCCCTGTCGGACTTTACTGATTCCATCATGGTTAAAATTTTTTTGAATACGGAATTTAAGGATGCCTTTTCGGCGGACTTTAAGGTGGGGGAATTTATTGAACTGAAGGGCGTATGCATGTTTGACACCTATGACAAGGAGTATTCCATCGGATCTGTGGCCGGAGTGAGAAAAGGGGCGGATTTCAGAAAGCACCGGGAGGACAGGGCTTTGGTGAAGCGGGTAGAGCTCCACTGTCATACAAAGATGAGCGAGATGGATGCGGTGTCCGAGGCAAAGGATATCATTAAAACCGCAAAGGGATGGGGGCACAGCGCCCTGGCCATCACAGATCACGGGGTGGTTCATGCCTTCACGGATGCCTTCCATGCCCTGGATAAAAATGATTCCTTTAAGGTGATCTACGGCTGCGAGGGGTACCTGGTGGATGATCTGAAGCACACGGTAACCAGGTCTAGGGGGCAGAAAATCCAGGGACAGACCTTTGTGGCTTTTGATATCGAGACCACGGGCTTTTCCCCTGTGAAAAACCAGATCATTGAGATCGGCGCAGTAAAGATTAAGGATGGACAGATTTTAGAACGGTTTTCCAGCTTTATTAATCCCAAGGCGCCCATCCCTTTTCAGATCGAAAAGCTGACGGGCATCAATGATGGTATGGTGATGGACGCTCCCGCCATTGAGGAGGTGCTGCCGGAGTTTCTGAAATTCTGTCAGGACTGCATTATGGTGGCCCACAATGCGGATTTTGATATGAGCTTCATGACCCAGAAGGCCAAGGATCTGGGGATGGACTTTACCCCCACCTATGTGGATACCCTTGGAATGGCCAGGGCGGAGCTCAAGCACCTGAGCCGTTTTAAGCTGGATCATGTGGCAAAGGAGTTAAATATTTCCCTGGAGCATCATCACCGGGCCGTGGATGACGCCCTGTGCTGCGGGCAGATTTTTATAAAGCTCTGTGAGCGGATGCAGGAGAAGGGGATTGCGGATCTGGATCAGATGGAGGAAAAATCCATCATGGACGCAGACACCATCAAAAAGCTGCCCACCTATCATATCATTTTGCTGGCGTCAAATATCACCGGGCGGATTAATCTCTACAGGCTGGTTTCCATGGCCCATCTGGATTATTTTTCCAGAAGGCCCAGGATTCCCAAAAGCAAGCTGGCACAGTACCGGGAAGGGATTATTATCGGCTCCGCCTGTGAAGCGGGGGAGCTGATCAGAGCCATGGTGCGGGGAGAATCGGAGGAAGAGATCACCCGTATCGCCCAGTTTTATGACTATCTGGAGATACAGCCCATTGGCAATAATATGTTCATGCTGGAGAAAGAGGATTCCGGTATGAATTCCATCGAGGATCTGCAGGATCTGAACAGGAGAGTGGTGAGACTGGGAGAGCAGCTGAACAAGCCGGTATGCGCCACCTGTGATGCCCATTTTTTGAATCCGGAGGATGAGGTTTACCGCCGCATCATCATGGCGGGGAAGGGATTTGATGATGCGGACAATCAGGCGCCCCTGTACCTGCGCACAACGGAGGAGATGCTGCAGGAGTTTGACTACCTGGGAGCGGAAAAGGCCTATGAGGTGGTGGTGAAAAACACGAATCTGATAGCGGACCGGTGCGATTACATTACCCCGGTAAGACCGGATAAATGTCCTCCGGTCATCCCCAATTCTGACCAGATTTTGACGGATCTGTGCTATAAGAATGCGACAGCCATGTATGGAGACCCCCTGCCTCCTATTGTGAAGGAACGGCTGGACCGGGAGCTGAACTCCATCATTTCCAACGGCTTTGCGGTGATGTACATCATTGCCCAGAAGCTGGTGCATAAATCCAACGAGGACGGATATCTGGTGGGCTCCAGAGGCTCTGTTGGCTCCTCCTTTGTGGCCACCATGTCCGGGATTACAGAAGTAAACCCCTTAAGTCCCCATTATTACTGTGAAAACTGTAAGTACAGCGAGTTTGAGTCGGAGGAGGTTAAAAAATATTCCGGCGGAGCGGGCTGCGACATGCCGGATAAGGACTGTCCAGTGTGTGGAAAGAAGCTGATCAAGGCGGGTTTTGACATTCCATTTGAAACCTTCCTGGGCTTTAAGGGAAACAAGGAGCCGGATATTGACCTGAACTTCTCCGGTGAGTATCAGAGCAAGGCCCATGCCTACACGGAGGTAATCTTCGGCGCGGGTCAGACCTTCCGGGCAGGAACCATCGCCACTCTTGCGGACAAGACAGCCTTTGGCTATGTAAAAAATTATTATGAGGAACGGGGAATCCATAAGAGAATTGCGGAGATTAACAGGCTGGTCGGAGGCTGCGTGGGAGTACGGCGTTCCACCGGGCAGCATCCGGGAGGCATCATCGTGCTGCCTTTGGGGGAGGAAATTTATACTTTTACCCCGGTGCAGCATCCCGCAAATGATATGACCACTGCTACCGTTACCACCCACTTTGACTATCACTCCATCGACCACAACCTGTTAAAGCTGGATATTCTGGGACACGATGATCCCACCATGATCCGTATGCTTCAGGATCTGACGGGGATTGACCCCAGGACATTCCCCCTGGATGCGGGGGAGGTCATGAGCCTGTTTCAGAGCACCGAGGTCCTGGGAATCACCCCGGATCAGCTGACAAACTGCACCATCGGCGCTTTGGGGATACCGGAGTTCGGCACGGATTTTGCCATGCAGATGGTTATCGACGCAAAGCCCACCTGCTTTGCGGATCTGGTGCGCATCTCCGGTCTGTCCCACGGTACGGATGTGTGGCTGGGCAACGCTCAAACCCTGATTCAGGAGGGGAAGGCCACCATTTCCACCGCCATCTGTACCCGTGACGATATCATGATCTATCTGATCAATAAGGGATTGGACAAGGAGAAGTCCTTTACCATCATGGAATCCGTCCGGAAGGGCAAGGGACTCAAGGATGAGTGGGTGGAGGATATGCTGGCCCACGGGGTTCCGGACTGGTACATCTGGTCCTGCAAGAAGATCAAGTACATGTTTCCAAAGGCTCATGCGGCAGCCTACGTCATGAGCGCCTGGAGAATCGCCTACTGCAAGATCCACTATCCTCTTGCCTACTATGCGGCCTATTTTTCCATCCGTGCCACCGGCTTTTCCTACGAGCTGATGTGCATGGGGCATGAAAAGCTTCTCAGACTGGTAAAGGACTACTGGAACAGAAAAGACTCCCTTTCAAATAAGGAGCAGGATACCCTAAAGGATATGAGAATTGTCCAGGAAATGTTTGCCAGAGGGTATGACTTTATGCCCATAGACATCTACAGAGCAAGCGCCCAGCGCTTTCAGGTGATCGATGGGAAGATCATGCCATCCTTCGCCTCCATCGACGGCATGGGCGGTAAGGCGGCGGAGAGCATGGAGCTGGCTGCAAAGGACGGCCCCTTTGTATCCCGGGAGGACGTAAAAAACCGGGCAAAGATCAGCCAGACTCTGGTGGATAAGATGGCGGAGCTGGGACTTTTAGGGGATCTGCCGGAGAGCAATCAGTATTCTCTCTTTGATCTGGGGATGCTTTGACGCCGGGAAAGCGGCTTATCGCGCAAAAAATTACCGTACTGATGTCTTGTCAGTACGGTAAATTTTTGTCAGTTTTCTACTTCATCCTCCAGAAAGTCCGGTATTCCGTTGTCATTGCCGTCATTGTCGTGGCCGGCCCGGGGACCGCCGTAGAATTCCTTGCCCACCACATTCCGGGTATTCCTGGATTTCTCCACAAGCTCGGAGATCATATCCTTAGTTTCCCGGGGGTTTTTGATATTATGTAAAAGGATTTCATGGTGTTTGTCCACCTTTGTGTAAAGAATAATATCCCCCGTGCCGAAAATCTTATGGAGAAGTTTTCTGCGAAGCCTGAGATCCACAATGCGGTAGAGCAGCGTCTCGTCTGAAGTGCTGTTGATTAAGCCGGAATCGATATATAACCGGTCGTTTTTTATATAGTACTTTGTGAAACTTAATGGGAACCAAGCGTGGTGTACTCGGTCGCTCCAGATTATATTTTCGCCGTTTTGCTTTGCCATTGTTCTTCCTCCATATTCATAATGATCATCAATGTCCGATGAGTTCAGAAACCAGGTGCAGCGTTTAGCTGGGGGTTCCTTATACATGGATTATAGTAAATATATCCGTTTCATGCAATATTTTTTTTGAAAAAAAAATAAAAAAGCTCTTTACATTTTCAAAAAAATGAGGTATAACATTGCTAGCACTCGTAGAGGTAGAGTGCTAACAATTTAAACGTCAGATATTTGAAAGAGAGGTAAAGCTTATGGATATCAGTAAATTTACTCAAAAATCGATCCAGGCCATTCAGGACATGGAAAAGCTTGCCTATGAATATGGCAATCAGGAGATTGACCAGGAGCATTTCTTTTATGCCCTAATCCGTCAGGATGACAGCCTGATCGCAAAGCTTCTGGAAAAAATGGGAATCGCCGCAGACGTCATGGAGCAGGAAGCAAAAAAAATGCTTGCCGCTAAGGTGAAGGTTTCCGGCGCGGGACAAGTGTATGTCAGCAAGTCCCTGAATCAGGTTCTGCTCTCCGGTGAGGATGAGGCAAAGAAAATGGGGGACGAGTATGTCTCTGTGGAGCATCTGTTCCTGGCCATGATCGCGCACCCCAACAAGGGCATGAAGGAGCTGTTCCGGGACTATGGGATCAGCAGAGAGGGCTTTCTGACAGTCCTGAAGACGGTCCGGGGAAATGTCCGGGTCACCAGTGACAACCCGGAGGATACCTACGACACCCTGAACAAGTACGGACAGGATCTGGTGGAAAAGGCCAGAAGCCAGAAGCTGGATCCGGTCATTGGCCGTGACAGTGAGATCAGAAACGTGATCCGCATTTTGTCCCGTAAGACGAAGAACAACCCTGTGCTGATCGGTGAACCCGGTGTAGGTAAAACCGCGGTGGTTGAGGGCCTGGCGCAGCGAATTGTCAGAGGGGATGTGCCGGAGGGACTGAAGGATAAGATTATTTTCTCCCTGGATATGGGGGCGCTGGTGGCAGGCGCAAAGTACAGAGGAGAGTTTGAGGAACGTCTGAAGGCTGTTCTGGAAGAGGTGAGAAAGAGCGAGGGGAAAATCATTCTTTTCATCGACGAGCTGCATCTGATTGTGGGAGCGGGTAAGACCGACGGAGCCATGGATGCGGGAAATATGCTAAAACCCATGCTGGCCAGAGGCGAGCTTCACTGCATCGGCGCCACTACCCTGGATGAGTACAGAAAGTACATTGAAAAGGATGCGGCACTGGAACGGCGGTTCCAGCCGGTGTTGGTGGATGAGCCCACGGTGGAGGATACCATTTCTATCCTCCGGGGTATCAAGGAGCGCTATGAGGTGTTCCATGGCATTCGGATCACCGACGGCGCCCTGGTAAGCGCCGCAACCTTAAGCAACCGTTATATCACGGACCGGTTCCTGCCGGATAAGGCCATCGACCTGGTGGATGAGGCCTGCGCCATGATCAAGACGGAGCTTGATTCCATGCCGGCGGATCTGGATGAGCTGAGCCGTCATGTGATGCAGCTGGAAATCGAGGAGGCCGCCCTTAAAAAGGAGGATGACCGTCTGAGCGCAGAACGGCTGCAGACACTTCAGCAGACCCTGGCTGAGAAGAAGGCGGAGCTGGCAAACCGGAAAGCCCAGTGGGACAATGAGAAGAGCTGTATTGAGAAAATCAGCAGGATTCGTGAGGAGATTGAAAACTGCAACAAGGAAATCCAGATGGCGCAGCAAAAGTATGATCTGGAGAAGGCGGCGCAGCTTCAGTACGGAAAGCTGCCGGAATTAAAGAAGGAGCTTGCAGCGGCAGAGGATTTCGCGAAGGGAAAAAACCTTGAGCTGGTTCACGAGGCTGTCACGGAGGACGATGTGTGCCGGATCATTTCCCGGTGGACTGGTATTCCGGTAGCCAAGCTGAATGAGAGCGAGCGGGCCAAGACCCTGCATCTGGATGAGGAGCTGCACAAGAGAGTTGTTGGACAGGATGAGGGTGTGGAAAAGGTGACGGAGGCCATCATCCGTTCAAAGGCAGGTATCAAGGATCCTACAAAGCCCATCGGCTCCTTCCTGTTTCTTGGGCCTACCGGCGTAGGCAAAACAGAGCTGGCAAAAGCCCTGGCCCAGAGCCTGTTTGACGATGAGAACAATATGGTTCGTATTGATATGAGCGAGTACATGGAGAAGCATTCCGTTTCACGGCTGATCGGCGCCCCTCCCGGCTATGTGGGATATGACGAGGGCGGCCAGTTGACGGAGGCTGTCAGAAGAAAGCCCTATTCCGTGGTTCTGTTTGACGAGGTGGAGAAAGCCCACCCGGATGTATTTAACGTCCTTCTGCAGGTCCTGGATGACGGACGTATCACAGACTCCCAAGGCCGTACCGTGGACTTTAAGAATACGATCCTGATTATGACCTCCAATATCGGCTCCACCTATCTGTTAGAGGGAATAGATGAGAACGGGCATATCACGGACGAGGCAAGAGCCCAGGTGATGGGCGAGCTTCGGGCCCACTTCAGACCGGAGTTTTTGAACCGTCTGGATGAGACCATCCTCTTTAAGCCTCTGACCAGGGAAAATATCGGCGGAATCGTTGAGCTGATGCTGGCGGATGTGAACAAGAGACTGGCAGACAGGGAGCTTTCCATCAGGCTGACGGATGCGGCCAAAAACAAGGTGATTCAGGAAGGGTATGACCCTGTATATGGTGCAAGACCGCTGAAGCGATATCTGCAGAAGTATGTTGAAACCCTTGCCGCGAGGATTATTCTGGAGGGCAATATCAGTGAGGGCTCGGTTATTGAGCTGGATGTGGAGAACGGAGAAATGGTTGCAAGATCCGCGTAAATTTGCTACAATGGGACTGTCGTTTGACAGTCCTTTTTTTGGAGGAAAAGCAGGTGAATATTATTGCGGCAGTTGATCAGAACTGGGGGATAGGAAATAACGGAAGGCTTTTGGTTCAGATACCTTTGGATCAGCAGATGTTTAGAAAAGATACTCTGGGAAAGATCGTGGTTATGGGAAGAAAAACCTTTGAAGGTCTCCCGGGGCAGCGCCCTCTGGATGGACGGATCAATATTGTGCTCAGCACAAAGCCGGATTTTTCCCCCAAGGGTGTGATTGTGACAAAAAGCGTAGAGGAAACCCTGTCCCTTTTGGAAGGATATAAGGATAAAAACTTCGGTGAGCAGGATATTTTTGTGATCGGAGGCGGGCAGATATACAGGGCCTTTCTGCCCTACTGCGACACCGCCCACATCACACAGATCGAATACGCATACTCCTCGGATGTGCATATGGTGAATCTGGAGGAGGACCCGGAATGGATGATGACGGAGGAAAGCGATGAGCTGACCTATTTTGATGTGATATTTTATTTCCGAAAATACCAGCGGATTCACGAATAGGATTGATTTGCATAGATTATATAAAAGCACCTTTGCATGGCTGCGCTACATAAAGAGGAGGGATCCCTTATGCAATTTACAAAGATGCAGGGTGCAGGAAACGACTATATCTATGTGAATGGATTTGCAGAGCAGGTATCCAGACCGGCGCTCCTTGCAGCGAAGATCAGCGACAGGCATTTTGGAGTGGGAGCGGATGGACTGATCATCCTGCAGCCCTCGGAGACGGGCGACTTTAAGATGAAAATGTATAACGCCGACGGCAGCGAAGGAGCCATGTGCGGCAATGGTATCCGCTGTGCAGTGCGCTATGCGGTAAAATATGGAATTGTAAAAAAGAATCCTGCCGTAGTTGAAACGGCTTCGGGTCTTCGGCGTGTATTCTGGAAAGGGGAGAAGCTGTGGGTGGATATGGGGACTCCTTTTTTTGAGAAGGGCAAAAAGCCTGATATCAGCGGCATCCCAGGCGCCTATGCCTCCATGAGAGTAAGCATGGGAAACCCTCATTTTGTAATTTTTGTAAAAGATATGGAAACAGTAAAGCTGGGCCAGGATGGCGCCCGGCTGGAATACGCCCCTGAGTTTCCCGACCGGGCCAATATCGAGTTTGTGCAGATGCTGGATGAGGGACATATGAAGCTTCGGGTCTGGGAGCGGGGAAGCGGAGAAACCCTTGCCTGTGGAACAGGAACCTGCGCCGCAGCGGCAGCAGCCCAGAGACTGCAATACGGAAAAAGCCATATTTTTGTATGCAATCCGGGGGGAGTCCTGGAAGTAAAAAAAGAAGAGGATACACTGTGGCTGTCAGGTCCCGCCGGATTTGTTTTTGAAGGGGTGTGGACCGGAACAGATGGAGGATATGAGTCATGTCAAAAAACAGCAGACGTGAAAGGGAGATGCGTAAGCACAGAATCACCATGCTTGTAGTACTGCTGGCGCTGGTTGTTTTCGTGACAGCCGCTATATGCGCGGGCAACAGCGGAAAGATCGAAAGTTTTTTTGCCCGCAATGAGGAGGAGAGCCAGACAGAGGAAACAACCCGGGATCCTGCCGAAATTGAGGCGGAACGTGTGCAG
>CALWLH010000049.1 GCA_944381475.1 uncultured Lachnospiraceae bacterium
GAAAATCCAAAAGTTTAGATTTTCTCAAAATGCTTATCTTTTGGTCTTTGGTTCGGAATAGTGTAGTGCTGGCGGTCTATCTATTGTTTTCGGTTGCTTGCTTCTTTACCGTACATGAGCATTGTCGAGAGGTATGAAGCAGCGGCTTTTGTTGGCCCAGGCTATGCTGGGAGAGCCGGAACTTCTGATCTTAGATGAACCCACTGCGGGCGTGGATCCCCAGGAGCGGGTTAACATAAAAAACCTTGTCATGACCCATTGCAGTGATAAGATTGTGCTGTTGTCAACACATATCCTGTCTGATATTGAGCAGATGGCAAATCACAGGATTACCCTTTCCCAGGGTGTGGTCGTGGAGATCAAAGATATATGAGAGGAGGAGAGAGAATGAAAAAAGGAAGGCTGCTGCTTCTGGTCCTGGGACGGGCTCTGGCAATGACGGGCTGTATAGGAAATGAATCCCTGGAGCTGGAGCAGGAGGATACGAACAGTGCCGGGGAAGCGGTGGCGCCGGATGAGCCTGCTTCCCAGAGATCGGTGCAGTATATAAACGACTACAATTCCATAAACGGAGAAATCCAGTTGACCTCGCTGGCGGGAATGCATTTTACAAATTTAAGAACGGGGGCAGAAACAGTAGTCTGCTCGGTGGCGGGCTACAGGCATACGGAGGAGGAAAAGGATATCTGCACCTCTCAATATTTGTCATCTAAGGGCGCATCTATTCCGGTGCTGTACGAGGGAACTATTTATTGCATCACTTCCGAGGGGTAGCTTTATTCCTGTAATCCGGACGGGTCGAACCTGGAGGTGCGCCATGATTTTGGATATAGTATTGATATCTATAATGCTGTAAGAGTGGATCAGAATTTATACTATGTTGGGAAATATGAGAAACAGAATGTGGACGAGGAAGGATATTCTTATGTGGAGGAGGCGTCGGCAGCGCTGTATTGCACCGACCTGTCGTCTGAGCCGAAAACATTACAGATAGAAAAAGAGGATAATGAATTTTTGATTTTATTTGGCGAAAGCGAGAAATTTCTCTATGTGAACTGGGGCTATGTTGACGAGAACGGGGATGGCGAAGCTCTGGGGTATAAGTTGCTAAGCAAGGAGGAGTGTTATTAAGGCGTGTACTCTATGAGCTTCCTGAACAACTATGCCGGATAGTCATCGGCCTTTATCAAAATACAGCTTCAACTGTTATCGCCTCAATACCATTATACTATGAACATGCAGTATAAAAATAAGTAAAATCTTAAAAAAATACCCTGTTTTTCGGCTTATGGGTATTTTTTTGCTTTTCAACTGTCAAATCTTCGGAAATATTATGTGATACAGCTTATCCTTTACTGCAGTATTTATATATAAGGTGCATTTTGCAAAAATGCAGAAAAAGGATTGACATAATGGTTAATATATGATATAACATTTAATAGATAGTAATTTGTAATAAACATATGTGATATATGAATGAAAAAGAGGGGGGTGATACGAATGGTTACTTTATAACTATCTCAGCGAATATGATTGACTGTTTTTATTGATTCATGATATTCATTTGCCAAGCATCAGCCATAATCGTTGGGATGATGTAAAATATTCAGTTTTTTATATTAAAATAGCAATAATGAAAAGGGTTTGCTTATGAAAAAGAAAATGGCTGTTTTAACAATAATTGCTGCGATGGTTATGCTTCAACTGTGCATGGTTGCTTTGGCAACTTCACAAATAATTGATTCTACATCAGGTTTAACTTCTGGGGGTGAGAGTGGTAGGACTCCGTGTGTTTTAGAAGCGACCAGAGAACACTTTAGTGCTGCGCAGGTTGGGACAGAAGGAACGCAATATGCCGCTGAGGGATATTACGGATACAGGGCATTTAAAGCTGATAGTTGGAGAGTCTCAGGGACTTTTTATACACCATATACATCAACTAATAAAACCAATAGAGCTACTGACAGCAATTCCTGTCAGGTGTCTAGTTTTTTGTCAAATTCTTCCACATATGAAGCTGCATCATTTACATCTACAGCTATAAGTAGCGATTATGGAAACATAACATTAGAGCTTAATGTGGTATATTAGCAAAAAGTGTATTATAATATTATTCAATTTATTATCGAGGCGGTTATAAATCCCGAATCCATAAAATAAATAATATAGTATTTAATTGTTTATTGGCAGTTTTGCGCGACTTTTATTACAGTTGAATTTTTGATACAGGTGTCAAAAGGTCATGCTTTTCATGCTGGCATGAAAAAGCATGACCTTGGAACACCCCAAACGGTGAGCATCCGCCTATGGGAAGCATTTATAATGGATGAGTAGAAATGATGAGAAAAATAAATAAATCTTTTGTGTTATTAATTGTTCTTATGTCGCTGCTTGGGATCGGCGGATGCAATAAAACAGGGAAGGATACTGAATCAGTGGGCGCTTCCAGGCCTGTGTCCCAAAGTATAATAGAAAGTTCTGAAAATGAGGGTGATCTGCGGGAAACATCTATAGAAACCGGGACAAGCATTTTAGAAACTCCCACAGAGGAAACTGAATCCTTACACTCTTTCTCCTTGGGAACCCGTATAAATATGCTTGAGTACAATGCTGACAGAGAGGATTGGTTTCCTATACGAAGTGAAGAAATCCGCATCATAGAGGGAGATAATGCGTATAATATAGAGACAATCTGTGAGCCAGACCCATCGCTTCAGCGGTCAGAAATTATTCAGCGCTTGTATTTAATTGATAATGGGAAATTAGTTCCTTTTGCCTTGGCAGATGATGGTGAAAAAGCATACTATCATGACATCACTATAAAAGCCGCAGAACAATATAATCAAATAATTGTATTTTCGTCAGATGATATACCTGCTTCTAAAGGATATCTGACTGTGCTGTGTGTGTTTAATCCAGATGCCTGTCCTGAAAAGTCTAAAAACATATATACTGCATCCAATATGAAGCTTATCCGGTATACGAATCCTTTTGGAGGGGAAGCGCAAAAGGAGGAGGTACATGAGAGGGAATATATTGAGTTAAAGGACGAATGGCTCTCTGATGGCTATGGCATCCAGGTATGTACAGCTCTTCAGGAGGAAGATGGTTACAAAATGTCCTTTAATTACTTATATGATGATATAGAAGCGTCGAAAGACGCTGAGAAATTGTATCTTCAGATTAATCTTGGCGAGTCCACGGAAGGTGATTTTTATGTTGGTTTGCTGTGTGACGGAGAATTTGTAAAACTTGATGGGCAAAAAGAATTTTTGACATTTGAGATGGATTGGGGAAAGCATACACTTCAATACCCTCTTCCTGAGACGGCCTATCCGGAGCAGGGGATGCATTATTATCAGGTTGTAATCATACCCCAGTACGGCACGGATGAATACAGTATTTTACTGTCCCAGAGATTTCGAATTCTTGTCCCATCCTGATATTTGAGGAGGTAGGTATGGCAAAGGCAAAAAATTTGTTACTGTGCATTCTGGCAGCTATTTTGTCTGTAGGCTGCGCAGAAAGTGAGCAGTATGTGAATCTGGAAACAACGGGTGTAAACAGCACTGGGACAGAGGAAGATATTACAATTCCTCAGACTACAGTAGAGGGGGGACCACAGAGCGAGAGCAGCGCTTATGAGCCGGAAGCCATCAGTGGGTATGATGACAGTAAAAACAACGGCTCAAAGCAGCTTACGCAAAACAGCAGATATATTTATACATACCTTCAGCGTGTGGACATAATAAACCATAGCTATAGTACTTTTTGCAGTATTGTGGGCTGTGACCACATGAACGGTGGATGTGAGGTTAAGCTGCGCCGAAGCGGGCTGCGCTGTTATGAAAACGGTGTCTATTATCTGCACGATGACCAGATATGCTACAGGGATTATATGGGAAACATCTCGGTCATCTACACAAACACGTATTCAAACGAGTATACAGAAAAGAACGACCCCGAGACGGATAATCCTGACAGCGGGATATCCCCCACCTCCATCTATGGCATGATCTTTGCAGATGAGCACACCCTGCTGGTGAATGGGCGGAATTTTTTCTTCCTGTATGACCTGAATACTGGTGAGGCCACCGCTCCCATAGAGGTTTACCAATCCGGAATCAGCTCCTATTGCCTGTTGGATGGTAAGGTTTATTCCTCAAATGATAATGCTGAAGTGTACAGTACGGATCTTGCCGGCACAGAAAGCGTGAGGGTACTGGAGCAGGGCCGCAATATACAGGCATATGACGGCAGGCTCTGGTACAGCAAATGGACGGAGGGGATATGCAGCTTATACAGCAATAATACAGATTTTACGGATGAGACGGAGGAGCTTTATGATATTTGGCCAAGCTTTGAGGTGTGTGATGCCGGCCTGCTGTACCTTACTCCGGACTATGAGCAGATAAAGCTTTATACATGGGACGGAGAGGACAAAACGCTGGTGAATCTTCAGGAGGTTGAATATCAGGGAGGAAAAGAAGGATATGAGTATAGTAAGCTTGGCTTTGTGGAATACACCCTTATAGATGATACACTGTACTTCAATGTGCTTTATAACGGCGTGGGATATTCCTCCTATGATTACGAGAACCCCTATGTCTGGTACAGTGTCCGTGATGGAGTCATGACAGAGTTTACGGAGGAGTAGGATGGTGGTATATGAGCTTAGAAAGCTTCTGATGAGCAAATTCATGCCTGCGTCCCTGGCAGTGCTGGCGATTCTCCTTGGGATTCTGGTTTTTTTGTATCGGGATTCCTTCCCACAGGAAACGGGAGAAGGAGAGTACTATGGGCTTTTTACGGACGAAAACGGACGGATAAAGGAGGACATCCAAGCATATTATGAGGAGCTTTCCGCAAAAGATATGATGCTCATGACCTTAAATTCGGGGATATACTCAGATACGGAGGGGGGAGATTTCGGTCTGATCAGCAGGGTCATGCAGCAGTCGGACTATGCCCTTTCATATCCGGCAGAGATGGAACAGATCGTGCAGCGCTCCCTGGCAGACATTCAGAGGGTGGATGAGGATTATGAGAAAAGGTACTACGAAAAGAGCATTTACATCTACAATCAGAAGGTTGATATAAGTGTGATCGCCGACGAGCAGCCGGAAAGCTTTCTTATGATGTTCCATGGTGAAAACTCCATAGAATACGGTATGGTGCTGGTACTGTGGGTGATAGTTTTAGGCGTTTATACCTTTGGCTTTGAGGAGGACAAAAGCTTTGCCCTTATAGTGCGCTCCACAGCGGGGGGAAGATCAGCGCTGACTGCTGCAAAGCTGTTAAGCCTTGCCATCATCATACTCTGTCTGGGAGTCGTTATCCTCACAGCGGAGCTTTTGGCGGGATATTTTATCTATGGTATGGATAGAAATGTATTGACAGCTTCCATTCAGTCCATCCAGGCCTATAAGCTCTGCGACATGAAGCTGAGCATCCTGGGAGCCATACTTTTGGCAAACGCAGCCAGGCTGCAGCTTCTTCTTATGGTCATGGGACTTACCGTACTCCTCACAGAGCTGATGAAAAGCATACCTGCCGCAGTGGTGCTGACGGTGGCCCTTGAGGGCACGCTTATATATCTTTTGAGGATGGATAAGTCTGGATACATGAACAATATGCGCTTTATGTCCATCAGGCAGCATTTGCCCCTGGGACTGCTGTTTGCCACAGATTATATGAAGTCCTACGACTACGGGCGCATCATCTTCTGGCCGGTGAACGTCATGTATGAGTGTATGGTCATAACCGGACTGGCTGCAGTGGTGATTAGCGCGGCGGCCATTATCTGCCCGGAATATGTGAACAGGAGGAAAAGGCATGGAACTGGCGGTGGAAAACCTTCAAAAGGATTATAAGAAAAAAAGGGCGCTGGACGGCTTTTCCTGCCGCATACAGGAGGGGGTGACCATCCTCTTAGGGCCGAACGGAGCGGGCAAGTCCACTTTCATGAACATACTGGCGGACCTGACGCCAAGGAGCGGAGGATGCGTGAGTCTGGATGGGGAGGATATATTTTCCATGGGCAAAAAATACAGAAAACGACTGGGCTACCTTCCCCAGAGTCCGGAATTTTATCCCTTCTTTACAGGTCGGGATATTTTAAAATATTTTGCCAGATTAAAGGAGCTGGAAAAAGACAGCTACGATATAGACGCACTCTTAAAAAGCGTTCACTTAACATCCGCTGCGGACAGGAAATGCGGGGGGTATTCCGGCGGAATGAAGCGCAGGCTGGGAATAGCCGTGGCCATGCTGGGAAGCCCGGACATTCTCATCATGGATGAGCCCACGGCAGGACTTGACCCCAGGGAAAGACTGCTCTTTAAGAGAAATATAAAGCGTATGTCGGAAAACCGCATAATCATCATGGCCACCCATATCATTTCAGACGCAGAGGATATCGCGAGCCGCATCCTCCTGCTGAAGGAGGGGAAAAACATAGGAGAAGGAACCATTGATGAGCTGACCCAGGCGGTGATCAGTGAAAGCGGTCAGGAGCAGGTGGACCTGGACGATGTGTATATGCACTGGTTTGGTGAAGAATTGGAGATGGATGATGTTCTTGTATGAAATAAAAAAATATACAGGAAATAAAGCCTTCTGGCTTCTGGCGCTTTTGGGGCTGGTTCTAAAGGCTGTGGTCTCCTGGAACGCACTTACAGTCAGGGCGGATTTTCCAAAGGAGATATATAGGGATTATATGGATTACCTTGAGGGGGAGCCCACAGAGGAAAAATCAGATTGGATACTGGCTGAGCAGGCAAGGCTCTGGGAGGTCATAGGCTTACATGATACCTATGAGAAGATGTATCAGAACGGGGAAATGACCCTGGATGAATATATAGAAAAGAATGAGGAATACACCTACGCCCGTGCGCAGCAGAGTGCCTTTGACGCAGTCTTTGAAAAGTACACCTATTTTCAGGAGACAGATAAAAGGGTGGAATATTTTTACGATCTTGAGATACTGCAGTTTTTCAAGGCCAGCGGAGGGGATTTTGTACTCATATGCTTTATCTGTTTTGCTGTGGCCATGACAAGGGAGCTGGAAAATCCTGCGGACACCAAAAAACTGATACGGTCCATGCCCCTTGGAAGATGGCCCTTTAACAGGTGCAAGCTGACGGGGGCTCTTCTGGTAGGGGCTCTGGGAAGCCTTGCGGGCAGCTTTATAGATATTGGGATATACGGCTACCGCTATGCCTTCCCATATATGAATATGCCCCTGAACAGCATAGCGCGGATCAGCGGTATTGCCTACGAGGTGCCGGTGTGGGTTATGTTTGTTCTCATACCAGTTATAAGGCTTGCCCACGGCCTTTTTATAACAGCGTTAGTGTTTCTTCTTGCCATGCTGATACAAAGATTTGTCCTTACTATTTTTGCCGGGGTGGTGATATTTTCCATTCCACCGCTGCTGGCAGACAGGATACCCACAGGGCTTGCCAGGTTTTTCGTACCAAACATGACCGTAAACTCTTGGATAGCGCCCTATGTGCTGGCAAACTTAGCGGTGATACCCATGGTTTACCTGGTATGCAGAAGGCTTAGCGAGAAGGAGGGTTTTGCCATTCCCTTTTTGTGAGCCGTCAGTCCGATACCCTCTGAAAAGGAAAAAGCTGTTTTGCAGCTTTCTTTGCCCAGGCTTATAGTATACTTGCGTCAACAGGTATACTATAAGCCGGGGTTCTTTGCTGAAGGATATGCGAAAACCATTGCGGATGGGGGATGACAAAAGAAGGGTTTCCAGGTATAATGAAGAGTAAGCAAGAACAAAGAAAGGAATTGCCTCGGCAAGGCAGGGAGTTTGGTCAAAACGCCCCCGGAATTCAGAGAAATGTCAAGAAATGTGATAAATTTTAACAAGGACTGGAGATTTTTAAAGCTGCCTCAGGAGGGGGGCTTTCGGGAGCTTTTGGTGCATCAGAATGCCTTCCCGGATTCGGACTGGGAGCAGGTTCAGCTTCCCCATACCTGGAATGCTGCGGACAGCGTCAGCGGGCGGACTGGGGTCTGCGAGGGAGGGGAGCATTATTACAGAGGGCTTGCCTGCTATCGCAAACGCTTTGAGATGGACTGCCCCGGCAAAAGGGTTTTTATCGAGTTTGGAGCCGCA
This sequence comes from uncultured Lachnospiraceae bacterium, assembly GCA_944381475.1. Lineage (GTDB taxonomy): Bacteria > Bacillota > Clostridia > Lachnospirales > Lachnospiraceae > UBA4292. Next base: position 8,135 of record CALWLH010000049.1, read on the forward strand.
GGCATCACGGCCCAGGTCTATGTCAATGAGCTGCTGCTGGGGGTACATGAGGGCGGGTATTCGGCGTTTCGCTTTGATATCACCGGCGCCCTAAAGCCCGGAGAGAATCTGATCTGCGTGAAGGTCAGCAATGCCCCCAGCGATTACATCCCGCCCATCACAGACCAGGGAGATTTTTCCAAGATGGGGGGCTTGTATCGGGATGTGAAGCTGATCGTTGTCAATCAGGTTCATATGGATCTGCTGGATTACGGCTCCAGCGGCGTATACATCACCTCCCGCGACATTACCGGGGAGAGGGCGGATATCGAGATGGAGGTAAAGCTTGCAAATGACAACGCCATTCCAAAGGAGCTGCGGGTTCTGGCTGAAATTCGGGACATGGAGGGGCAGGTGGTCTCTGTAATGGATGGCGGCATCCGCCTGAAGGAACGGGAACGGGGCAGAGCTATTCTTCACGGAGAGATAAAGAATCCAAAGCTGTGGCAGGGACGGGAAAATCCCTATCTGTACAGGGTAGACGTGACCCTTTATGACGGAGAGACCCCGGCAGATCAGGTGACGGAGCACTTTGGCATACGGAGCGTTTCCTTTGACGCTGAAAAGGGGTTTTATCTCAATGGAAAATATCTGGAGCTTCGGGGGGTGAACTACCACCAGGACAGCTATGAAAATGGCTGGGGGATGACGGATGAAGAGCGGGAACGGGACTATAAGATCATGGAGAATATGGGCTGCACCTCCCTGCGGATGGCCCATTATCAGCACGCTCCCTATGAATACGCGCTCTCCGATCGGATGGGGCTGACGGTTTGGACGGAGCTGGGGATTGTCAACAAAATGTCCCCGGAGGATGAGAGGGATCCTGGGGTTTCAAAAGCATTTGCCGAGAATGCGCAGCAGCAGCTTACGGAGCTGATCAGGCAGAATTACAATCACCCCTCCATTATTGTGTGGGGGATTTCCAACGAGCTTTTTCAGATGTCGGACAGCATCTTTTCCCTTCATACTCAATTAAGCGCACTGGCCCGCAGGGAAGATGGGACGCGCCCCACGGTCTATGCGGACAATCAGTTCTGGGGGAGATTTATGGAGCTTCCCTGCGACCTGGTGGGATATAACCGGTATTTTGGCTGGTATAAGGATGCGGGGCCCGCGGAAAAATTTGGGGAGTGGCTGGATGAATACCATGAGAAAAGAGAAGCCCGTCCCATCTGCCTTTCGGAATACGGCGGGGGCGGCGCCATTTCCCAGCACAAGGACAATATCCACTGGGAGAGTGAGATCGATCCCCTGGGGGAGCGCCACTATGAGAACTATCAGTCGGAGCTGCATGAAAAGATCTGGGCCCAGCTGGCGGCGCGCCGATACCTGTGGGGAAAATATATATGGTGTATGTTTGACTTCGCCTCCGACGGCAGGGAGGAGGGAGATACCAGGGGACAGAATGACAAGGGGCTGGCAACCCGCGGGCGGGTTTTAAAGGACGCCTACTATTTTTATAAATCCGTTTGGAATAGGGAACCCATGGTATATATCACAGAGAAACGCTTTACGGAGCGCCCCTGTCATGTGCCCCGGGTGAAGGCCTATTCCAATGGGGAGAGCCTGGAGCTTTTTGTAAATGGGGTTTCCATGGGAATGGGCACACCCCAGGAGGATAACAGAACCGTTTTTGTCTGGAACGATGTTGAGCTGAGATCCGGTGAGGACAATCAGCTCTGGGTGAGCGCCTCCTTTTCTGATGGGAGCGTTCTCGCAGACAGTGCCGTTTGGAGAGGCGTGAAAAAAGCAGATACTTAGAGCAGGAACAGGGGCTGCCCGTCTTTGGGCAGCCCCTTCATGCTTATTCAATCACCCAGGTGGTTTTTCCATCATCGCTGATAAAAGCCCGGCTCATCTCATAAGCGCCCTCTACCACGTTTCCGGCTTGGGTATCGATGGTCCCTGTAAACTGTATGATCACCAGATCCCCCTCCCCCAGATTGGCAAAATCAATATACCGGCTGATCCGCAGATCCTCCAGGGGGATCTGAAAAACCATGCCCTCTTCCGGAACGGAGCATAAAATGGAGTCGTCCACCAGTATATAGTCCTCCGTAATCCCTGTGATGGTGCCGGTCAGGGAATAGCTGTAGGGCTCCGGGCTGGCGCTTTCTCCCTGCTCTGCGGCGTAGGAGATGATCTCTGCGGCGGCCTCCTCTCCGATATGGAAGATATAGGCCCAGTCAAAAATGTTGGTCCAAAGATATCCATCGGCGGTGACGGCGAAAACCTGCTTATAAACCCCCAGGGCCTGGGAGGTGGCCGTAAAGCGGATAGAGGCTCTGCCCTCCAGACTCCAGGTATCATCCTGAATGAAGTCTGCGCCCCGGCAGCTGTCCAGAATTTCCCAGATATATGCATCATCCTTTAAGCTGAAGGTTCCCTGTTCGGTATAGGCTTCGTAACGGGTGAAACGCTCAAGACGCAAATTCTGCGTCAGGGTATAGCCCTCCAGGATTTCCCCCAGGTTTCCAGGAGCAGCAAATTCACTGTGCATGAAAATATAAAACTGATCCTCCAGCTTTGCTGCCACCATCAGCTCCGGGGAAATCCCGGTGATCTGGTAAATTTCTACATCCATCCGGTGCTCCTGATCCTCGTAGGAATCATATCCTGCGGCTTCACCAGTGCCCAGGGCCTCTCCCAGAAGGGATGGATCCGTTTGCCTGCCTCGGGAGCGAAAGCTTCGTCCCTCAAAGGTCAGCTGGGTGTACTTCTCAGAGGTAGTCTTGTATTCCCACGGCCATTCAATGTTTGCTGCTTCCTCTGTGACTAAGGCGTCCCTGTAGGTCCGTGTAATTCCCCCGATGGTAATGGTGGCGGCCTTGTTCATGCGGGAGGCAGCCAGGCCGGCCAAAAGCACAAGGACGCCGCAGGCCGCAATTATCCCCGTCTTGATCCAGGTGTGTTTCTTCTTTTGGGGCGGAATATCCGCATTCTCCACGTAAGCGGCGTCCGCCAGCTCCATTTTATCTAATAACTCATGACCTCTCATAAATGATATCCCTCCTTTTCCAGATATGTTCTCAGCTGATTGCGGCACCGGAAAAGCACCGATTTTACCTTGCTCTCGGAAAGCGCAAAGCGTCTGGAGATCTGGGCAATGGAATCCAGATACCAGTAGCGGCGCAGAAAAATATTTCGGTTCTCCTCCTTCAGGGTGCTGAGGAAGCCGTTGATGGCCTCCCCCAGCAGCATGTCGTCTATGCGGCATTCGGTATCATCCGGGGCCGGTATGCACTGTTCCATCTCTGCGCTTAGCTGGCAGATATGGGCGCTGCGCTTGAGCTGACTGCGGCTGCGGCAGCAATTTAAGGAGATGTGCCTGGTAATCCTGGCCAGAAATGCGTACAGATAGCTTTTCGGCTCATGGGGAGGAATGCGCATCCAGGCTTCCATGTAGGTGTCGTTTTCACACTCCTCCGCCGTCTGCGCATCGCCCACGATGCCCTGGGACAGAGACCGCAGGCGCTTTCCGTATTTTTCCCAGGTGTGCCTGATGGCTGCCTCGTCGCGGTTCAGATACAGTTGGACAATCGCCCCATCCTCCATGGATTTTACCTCCTGTTCTCGTATTTGAAGGGCCTTCACCTTTATAAGCACCATTTTAGTCTAAGGGGTTGCATAATAAAAGATTCTTTTCAAACTTTTTAAAAGTAAAAACAAAATAAAATCAATTGCACGCTATTGACAGCTGGCAATTGAAGTGGTATGCTTTCACTGTAAAAAAGGAGGATCCCCATGCTGAATGAACCCTTACGCTGCGGCGAGCTGATGAAGCGTATTTTTGATATTTTTGAGGCCAGGGCCAACGGAACCCTGCAGGAACAGGACGTCACCCTGTCCCAGATGAAAATGCTGGCTTGTCTGGATCATGCGCCGGACAGCTCCGCCACCTTAAAGGAGCTGGAGAGATATTTGGACTCGTCCCAGGCCACCATCGCAGGTATCGCTGTCAGACTGGAAAAGAAGGGGCTGATCCACAGCTATATAGATGCCAAGGATCGGCGCATCAAGCATGTGCGTCTGTCCGAGGCGGGAAGAACCCTGTGCAGCAGCGCAAAGGCCACAGTGGACGACTGGGAGAACTGGCTGTTAAGCTGCCTGGAGCCTGGAGAGAAGGAGGAGCTGGTAAGGCTTCTGGGGAAGGTATATAGTCATTTGCAGTGAGAAGCCTGCCCGGGCGGCAGGCCCTTGCTTCACCCAAATCAAAAGCTTGCTTTTAAACGTAAACATTTAATAGTAGGCTTTTAAATATAAAGTACACAGAAAGGATTATGGATATGATAAAAACATTGGCACGCTACATTGGCGAATATAGAAGAGAATCCATCCTGACGCCGTTTTTTACGGCCTTAGAGGTATTGATGGAGGTACTGATTCCCTTTGTCACCGCCTCCATCATCGACAAGGGCATTGAGACCGGGGATATGCACAAGGTTCTGCTTTACGGCGGTATCATGCTGGCATTGGCTTTTTTGAGCCTGTTTTTCGGGGTGCAGGCGGGAAGATATGGGGCCGCTGCCTCCACCGGCTTTGCCGCAAATCTCCGGGACGGAATGTATGAGAATATACAGACCTTCTCCTTCTCAAATATTGACAAGTTCAGCACCGCCGGTCTGGTGACCCGTATGACCACCGATGTGACCAACCTGCAGAATGCCTATCAGATGATGCTTCGGATTGCAGTGCGGGCCCCCTTGACACTGATTTGCAGCATGGTCATGTGCTTTCTCATCAATATGCGGCTCAGCCTGGTTTTCCTGGCAGCCCTCGTTGTTCTGGCTGGTGTTCTCACCGTGATCGTCCGTAAAACCATGCCCATTTTCAAACAGGTTTTTCATCAGTATGATGCGTTAAACGCCAGCGTCCAGGAGAACGTCTCCGCCATTCGTGTGGTGAAGGCCTATGTCCGGGAGGACTATGAGAACAGGAAGTTTGGAAAAGCCGCAGAGGCCCTTTATAATCTCTCTGTGAAGGCCGAGTCCATTCAGGCCCTGAACAATCCGGTGATGATGCTGGTTGTGTACGGATGCATCATCACCCTGTCCTGGCTGGGCGCGCATTTCATTGTAGCGGGTACCCTGACAACAGGAAATCTTACATCTCTGTTCAGCTATGTCATCAGTATGCTTATGTCCCTGATGATGCTGTCTATGATTTTCGTTATGCTCTCCATGAGCATGGCCAGCGCGGAACGTATTGCGGAGGTGCTGGAGGAAAGGCCGGATCTGACAAATCAGGAACAGCCCCTGGGGGAGGTGGCCGATGGAAGCATCGACTTTAACCATGTGCGCTTTTCCTATAAGAAGGGCAGCGGCGAGGACGCTCTCCAGGATATCAATCTTCACATAGAATCCGGGGAGACCATCGGCATCATCGGCGCCACAGGCTGCGGCAAGTCCAGCCTGGTAAGTCTTATCAGCAGGCTGTATGATGTGACAGAGGGCTCCGTGCTGGTGGGAGGCCGGGATTTCCAGTATCGAACATGCGGACCGGATTCTTGTTCTGGAGGATGGCCGGGTAAGAGGCTTTGACACCCATGAGAATCTGCTGCGGACAAATCCTATTTACCGTGAGATTTATGAAGCCCAGATGCAGGGGGGCGGAGATTTTGACCAGCCCGCATAAAACCTCCCGGGGGAAGCAGATTTTTGGAAGTCCCTGACAAGAAAAGGAAAGGAGAAAACCCTGATGAAGCAAAGCAAAGAAAACAGCAAGCTTGCCGTACTGAAACGGATTATTGTATACGTGCTAAAAAATTATAAATATTCCTGCCTGGCGGTGGTGCTGGGAATCATCGGCTCATCCCTGGCAACCCTCAGCATGAATTTGTTTATGCAAAGACTGATTGATGACTATATCCTGCCCCTGACCAGGGCGGCCATACCGGACTACTCCCCCCTTGCCCAGGCCCTTATAAAGCTGGCGGCGGTGCTGGCGGTGGGTATCCTGTGCGCCTATGCCTATAACCGGATCATGGTGAATGTGAGCCAGGGAATTATGAAGAGGATGCGTATGGAGATGTTTGAGACCATGGGATCCCTGCCCATCAAATACTTCGACACCCATGCCCACGGGGACATCATGTCGGTGTACACCAACGATATCGACACCTTAAGACAGCTTGTCAGCCAGAGTATGCCCCAGATTGTAAACTCCTGCATCACCCTGATATCCACCCTGATCAGCATGGTGGTTTTAAATATTCCCCTGACCCTGGTTTCTCTGGCGATGGTGGCAGTGATGCTGGGAGCCACCTCCAAGCTCAGTGCTCTTTCGGGACAGTATTTTGTAAGGCAGCAGAAGGATCTGGGGGCGCTGAACGGTTATATTGAGGAGATGATGGAGGGTCAGAAGGTGGTGAAGGTCTTCTGTCATGAAGAAAAAAGTCTGGAGGGCTTCAGAAATCGGAACAGCGCCCTCCGGGAAAGCGCAAAGAAGGCCAATAGCATCGCCAACATCTCCATGCCGGTAAACGCGAACCTGGCAAATATCAGCTATGTGCTCTGCGCGGTGGTGGGCAGCATCCTGGCGCTGAATGGATATGGCGGCCTGACCATCGGCACGCTGGTGGCCTTTTTGAACCTGAACAAGAGCTTCTCCTCTCCCATAACCCAGGTTAGTATGCAGGTAAACAGCATTGTCATGGCGGTGGCAGGCGCGGAGCGTGTGTTTGCCCTGCAGGATGAAGCGCCGGAGGAGGATCATGGCTATGTGGAGCTGGTGAATGTGGTGGAAAATCCGGACGGCTCCCTGGCTGAGACAAAGGAAAAGACCAATGTGTGGGCCTGGAGGCATCCCCACAGTGCGGATGGCACTGTTACCTATACAAAGCTTTTGGGGGATGTGACCTTTGACGGAGTGGATTTTGGCTATACCGATGATAAGATGGTGCTCCATGACATCCGGATGTACGCAGCGCCGGGACAGAAGATCGCCTTTGTGGGCTCCACCGGCGCCGGAAAGACCACCATCACCAACCTGATCAACCGGTTTTATGACATCCAGGACGGGAAGATCCGCTACGACGGCATCAATATCAATAAGATTAAAAAGCCGGATCTGCGCCGCTCCCTGGGGATAGTGCTGCAGGATACCTGCCTCTTTACCGGAACCGTGATGGAGAATATCCGCTATGGCCGCCTGGAGGCCACGGATGAGGAATGCGTGGCTGCCGCAAAGCTGGCGGGGGCGGACAGCTTCATCCGGCGTCTGCCGGAGGGGTATGACACGGTGCTGACGGGAAGCGGCGCCAATCTGTCCCAGGGACAGCGCCAGCTTTTGGCCATCGCCCGGGCTGCCGTGGCGGATCCCCCGGTACTGATCTTGGATGAAGCCACATCCTCCATTGATACCCGCACCGAGCGGCTGGTACAGCAGGGCTTGGACGCCCTGATGAAGGGACGTACCTCCTTCGTCATCGCCCACAGGCTCTCCACCGTACAGAATTCCGACTGCATCATGGTTATGGAGCAGGGCCGGATCATTGAGCGGGGCACCCATGAGACGCTGATGGAGCAGAAGGGGCGGTACTATCAGCTTTACACTGGAAATGCCATTGGCGGGTAAATGAAAATCAAATTGGAATACAGTGATGGATATCATAAATATACGCAAAATCTATTTTTTATCAGGGTACAGCTTATTCGGCTGCCCCGAATATTCGATTCAATTCCTCTACAGCAGATTCGTCGGCAAAGGCCAGAATATTTCTGCATAACTCCATAGCGACTGAAAAGACCTGAATTCTACTTTTGATGTAAAATCCAGGTCTTTTTAATTTTCAAAGTTATCTGCTCGGGATTTCTAATAATAATGTGATTGAAGCCCCTCAAAGTGCATATAATTTTGTGATCAGGCTTGTAATTTTTATAGCTTTCATATATAATAAAAATGTGATAAAAATCACGAAATCTCTTATTAAAGTGCGATGAGGTGTGTGCATGGAACGATTGATTTTGAAGAAACTACTGAACTGGAAAAATTCTCCTTATCGCAAGCCGCTGATTTTGAAAGGTGTGCGCCAGGTAGGCAAGACCTGGATTCTGAAAGAGTTCGGCAGACGCTATTATGAAAATACTGCTTATTTCAACTTTGATGAAAACGAAGAGTACAAGCAGTTCTTTGAAACTACAAAGGATGTAGATCGGATTTTACAGAATCTGATGCTGGCAAGTGGACAGAAGATTCTGCCGGAAAAGACTCTCATTATTTTTGACGAGGTACAGGACTGTCCTAAAGTCATTAACTCCATGAAATATTTCTGTGAGAACGCTCCGCAGTATCACATTGCCTGCGCCGGTTCTCTCCTGGGTATTGCTCTGGCAAAGCCTTCGTCTTTTCCCGTGGGAAAAGTCAACTTTATGCAGATCAACCCCATGACCTTCACAGAATTTCTGTTGGCCAATGGGGATGAGAACCTGGTAAACTATCTGGAAATGGTTGACACCATTGAGCCAATCTCCGACGCCTTCTTTAATCCTCTGTATGAAAAGCTCAAGATGTATTATGTGACCGGGGGTATGCCGGAACCCGTCAAGATGTGGACAGAGGCACGGGATGTGGATGCTATGCAGGAAGCCTTGTCCGAGATTATTGGTGCCTATGAAAGAGACTTTGCAAAGCATCCCCATATCAGCGAGTTCCCCAAGATTTCGATGATCTGGAAATCTATACCGTCCCAGCTGGCGAGAGAGAACAAAAAGTTTATTTATAAGGTTGTCAAAGAGGGCGCGCGGGCCCGTGAATATGAGGATGCCTTACAGTGGCTGGTGGATGCCCGTCTGGTTCATAAAATCTACCGAAGTACAGCCCCTGGCCTTCCTATAGCCGCCTACGACGATCTTTCTGCCTTTAAGATTTATTTGGTAGACGTGGGGCTGCTCCGTCGACTGGCGCAGCTGGCGCCAACTGCCTTTGGAGAGGGCAACCGCCTGTTTACGGAATTCAAAGGCGCATTAACAGAAAACTTTATGCTTCAGACTTTTATTACACAATTTGAAGTGGTTCCCCGGTACTGGACACAGACAAATCCTCCTTATGAAGTGAATTTTCTCATTCAGCGCGAAAACGATATTTTCCCAGTGGAAGTCAAGTCCGAAGCCAACACCGCGAGCAGGAGTCTCAAGAAGTTCAAGGAGCTGTTCCCAGATAAGGTAAAACTGCGGGTGCGTTTCTCTCTGGATAATCTGAAGCTGGATGAGGATATGCTGAACATTCCGCTGTTTATGGCTGATCAGGCGGATCGATTGATTGGGGTAGCCCTATGGCAGAAAAATAGCGAACACTCCGGATAAGCAGACAACTTCATTTGTTAAAGCTTAAAGCATTCAAACACCTTCGCCCCATATTCCGCATCCTTCTTCCTTCCCGGCGTCAGCAGACTGACAACGGGAACAAGGATCAGCCCGAAAACCATGGAAAAGGCCCCCGCATTGATGGGAGAAGCCAGGTCGAAGCCAAAGAATGTTCCGGTTTTCACGCCGAAGGTGCAGAGAAACATGTGCAGCACTGTGATGCCGATGCCGCTGATATAGCAGGCGATAACCGCTGCCCTGGTGACGCCCTTCCAGTAGAGTCCGTACATGTAGGGGGCAAGGAACGATCCGGCAAGCGCGCCCCAGGAGATGGACATGAGGGTGGAGATGATGGTCTGGGGATTTTCCAGGGTGATGATGGCCAGCACTACGGAGATCAGGAGGAATACCCCCACCAGAACCCGCATAATGAAAATCTCCTTTTTCTCATTAATTCCCTTCCACAAAGGCTTGATCAGGTCAAGGGCCAGCACGGAGCTGGAAGTCAGCACCAGGGAGGATAGGGTGGACATGGAGGCGGAGAGCACTAGCACGATGACGATGGCAAAGACAATGGTTGGAAGCTGCTCCATCATCTGGGGAATGATGCCGTCAAAGCCCCCGGCGGGCAGGCCATCCACATTTTCCACAAACAGCCGTCCAAAGCCTCCTAAGAAATAGCAGCCTCCTGCCACGATTACCGCAAAGAGGGTGGAGACGATGGTGCCTGTCTTTATAGCCTGGTCATCCTTCACCGCATAGAATTTGCCCACCATTTGGGGAAGACCCCAGGTTCCAAGGGAGGTGAGAATCACCACGCCGAAAAGGTTTACGGGGTCCGGTCCCAGGATACTGCTGTACTTGCCCGTTGCGCCTGAAGGATCAGGGATCTGGCTCATCAGCTCAACGGCGCTAAAAAGCCCTCCCTTCATGTTCAGAACCGCGATCACCACGGCGGTGATGCCCGCCAGCATGAAGATGCCCTGGATAAAGTCGCTTAGGGCGGTAGCTTTATAACCGCCAAGAATTACATAAAAGGCGGTGATCAGCGCCATGCCGATGATGCAGTACTTATATGGAATGCCGAAGGCGTGTTCAAAGAGCCTGGAGAGACCATTGTACACGGAGGCGGTGTAGGGAATCAGAAATACAAAGATGATCAGCGCAGAGAGGATTTTGAGATTAAAGCTGTTGTAGCGCTTCTCAAAAAACTCCGGCATGGTTTTTGCTTCAAGAGATTTAGACATAATCCTTGAACGCCTTCCCAAAATCAGCCATGGGAGCAGGGAGCCGAGGATGGCGTTTCCCAAGCCGATCCAGGTGGAGGCCAGGCCATAATTCCAGCCAAATTTTCCCGCATAGCCCACAAAGATCACCGCAGAAAAGTAGGAGGTGCCGTAGGCGAAGGCGGTAAACCAGGCGCCCAGGGTTCGTCCCCCCAGGACATAGTCTGACACGCTGTCATTTTTTTTCTTGTAGTACCAGCCGATCCACAGCATCAAAAGCAGGTAGGCTATCAGAGTGATCCACATTTCCATAAGTATAATTTCTCCTTTATCTGAAGATTGGATTTCCAAGGGGCATTTTAGCAATTTAACGCTTTAACGCTTTCTTGGAATAAATTACTCCTTGTTATTATATGGAAAAAACGGGGGATGTCAAGATGAAATTGAGCAAAATAGAGTAATTGCATCGTGACAGGGGGAGAATACTATGATAAAATAACGAGGCAAGCGGCGCCCGAGCTTGCTCGAGGTGACATTTGCCGAGTAACACATCGAGCCGGCAGGCGAGATGTTATCATATAAAAAAGAAAAAGGAGACCGCCCTGTGCTGCAGATTTGCTTACGGGGAGTATACGGAAAATGAGGTAAAACGGATCGCGTCCGCCGTTAGCAGGGAGGCGTCGTTTCCCAAGGGCGAGATTCGCCCCGCGGATGCGGCCACCATCCTGACCGGAAGTGAACCGGGGATTTTTGCGCAGGATATGCGCTGGGGGTTTTTGCTAAGGGATTTAAAGCAGCTGCTGATTAACGCCCGTGCGGAGACTGCGCTGGAAAAGAAGGCTTTTTCAGAAAGCACCCTGTACAGGCGCTGCGTCGTACCTGCGGAAGCCTTTTTCGAGTGGAGCAGGGATAAGCAGAAGGTGAAATTTTCACTTCCCGGCGTACCTGTGCTTTTTATGGCGGGCATCTATCGGCTCTTTGAAGGAGAATACCGCTTCACGGTGCTCACCACAGCGGCCAACGCCTCCGTCCGTCCTGTTCACCACAGGATGCCCCTGCTTCTTAAAGAAAGCCAGCTTAAGGACTGGATATATGATTTTGATATGGCAAAGGAGCTTCTCAATCAGGAAGGCCCTGGGCTGGAGCGGTTTCAGGAGTATGAGCAGCTGACATTGTTCTGATTAGATTATTAATTTTAACTAAAAACGATGAGATATATATTATATTAATAATAGGAGAAGAATATGGAGACTGAGAAGAGGAAAAATGCCGTCTGCACCCTGGCGGCGCTGTATGTAGCCGCCATATATGGATGCATTATAGCTTTTTTTTGCCTGATAGGCGGGGATACTCCTGCAACGGCTGCCAATATGCTGGTGCTGTGCCTTCCATTTGGGCTGGCGCTTATCAGCCGGTTTTACATAAAGAAGAACCGTGATCGTATCAGCCGAATCACCCTTCTCTACAGCGGGATTTTGGTCAAATATCTGCTGATACCCATGTATATTGCCGGGGGAGGACTAATCGCTTTGCTCCTTTTGCTGATTTTTACGCCGGTGGTGATCATGATCTTTGTATCACCCATCCTCATCGCTGTTTTATGTTTTTTCGGATGGATTTACATGGTTGGAGGAGATATATTTTCGCTGGCATACATCAATAAAGCCAGGGAAGAGGGCGTACATGGGAAAGGACTCTGTACTCTGGCCAAGGTTTGCCAGTTCTTTTTTGCGGCGGACGTGATTTCCATGATGGTGCTTGCCCTTAAGGAAAGAAAGTGCATCATACCCACGGCCATCCTGGCGCTTCTTTTCCTTTTCGGATTTTTGGGAGTGCTGCTGTTTATTGTGGCGATGGTTTTATCTAATTCATAACAGGAGGAATGTGTCATGTATAAGATCACACTGGATGTGGAAGGAATGGCCTGCGGAATGTGCGAGGCCCATGTAAATGATGCGGTCAGGAATGGGTTTCCTGTAGAGAAGGTCACTTCTTCACATGGAAAAGGAAAGACCGAGATTATCGCAAAGACCCCCCTTGATGAAACCGCACTGAAAAGGGCCGTTGAGGCAACCGGTTACAGGGTGGTTGGAATCCACACCGAGCCTTATGAGAAAAAAGGGTTTTCCCTTTTCAGAAGGTGATGGACGACCTACACAGTCAGTATAGCTCTGACCTTTGGGGTGTCGCTGCCGGAGGGGGTGATGGTCTCTGGAAAAAATAGGAACATTGATATGGCGGAGGCTTTGAAAGGGGCCGAGAGATAAAAATACAATTGCTTATATAATGATTATGCCGGGAAGCTTGCAAAGCCTGTTTTTTCTGTAATGGAAAAAACAGGCTTTTGCGTGGCTGATAACAGCTCTGGCGTTTGGTTGTGCTCATGAGCGGAATGCATCCGGGTCTGGGTTTTTGCCTAATCAGTCCGAATTAAATTGCTCACATAGGGGCGCTCGCCGGAGAGCACCTCGTCATAGAAATTCTGCTTCCAGTCGATATAGGCAACGCTGTCCTCCAATTCCTTGATGGAAGCCAGCAGCGCCTCTTTTTTTTGTGCAAGCACCTCCTTGCGCCGAATAATGGTGTTTTCTCCCTGTAGGCATAGATCCAGATAGTCCTTCATCTCCTGGATACTGAAGCCGCATCTTTTTAGGCAGGTAAGGTCTTTGATCCATTTTACAGCTTTCTCGTCGAAAACCCGGCGGTTATTGCCGTCTCTTTTTACATGGGGCACCAGTCCCTCGTTGCAGTAATATTTTAGAGTCTCGTAGGTCATATCCAACTCCCGGCAGACCTGCATCATGGTATACATTCTGAGAGCACCTCCTTCGTGTTCACATAAAAAACATAATTTTTTTAAAAAAACCTCTTGACCGGTTGCTGCAACCGGAAAATATAATCGGAAGTGGAAACCGGAAGTAACAAACGGAGTATAACACAATTTTAGTAATGATGCAATGAGAAGCAGGAAAGGAGACAGTGGCAATGAACAAATTTACATTTTCTTATCCCACAAAGGTCTATTTTGGACAGGGGAGCGCAGAGCAGGCTTTTGAGGCAGAGCTTGGCAAGGTCGGGGAGCGGGTCATGCTGGCCTATGGCGGCGGTTCCGTGAAAAAAAACGGTATTTATGACCAGATGAAGGAGAAGCTCTCCCTGGCAGGAAAAAAAGTGGTGGATTTCTCCGGTATTATGCCGAATCCCACCTATGCAAAGGTTCAGGAGGGGGCGGCCCTTGTCCGTGAGCATCATGTGGATTTTATTCTGGCGGTGGGAGGCGGCAGTGTGGTTGACTGCTGTAAGGTGGTTTCTGCACAGGCTGTGCTGGAGGAAGATATCTGGAGCATGGAATATGAAAAAGGAATATTCCCCATAGCAGGGATCCCTGTCGGGGCAGTTGTTACGGCTTCCGGAACTGGTGCGGAAATGAATGCGGGGGCAGTGATCACCTATGAGGAGAAAACATGGAAAGGAGCGATACTTGGAACTGCCCCCTCCTTTGCCGTACTTGATCCGGCGTATACCATGTCCGTACCCCCTATGCAGGTTCTGTCCGGCGCCTTTGACACCCTGAGTCATGCGATGGAAACCTATTTCGGAGCCTCCGATGCAGACAATGTATCGGATGATGTGGCTCTGGCGATCATGCGCAATACAGTGGTCAACATGCGCCGGCTGCTTGGAGACATCAATGATATGCAGGCCCGCAGCAATCTGATGTGGGATTCCGCCATGGCGGAAAACGGGATTTTAAAATGCGGCCGGCTGACGGATTTTCAAGCGCACCAGATAGAGCATCAGCTGGGGGCGTATACGGATTGTAACCACGGCCAGGGGTTGGCTGTGATCCATCCCGCCTACTACCGCCATATACTGAAGGATGCGCCGGAAAAATTTGCCCGTATGGCAAAGGTGGTATTTGACCAGGATACAGCAGAAGCAGGTGTGGACGCGCTGGAAAACTTTATAAAGGAATGCGGACTTCCCACAAAAATGAGTCAGCTTCATTCCACTGTGGAAATTACCCCGGAGGTGCTGCGGAAGGTGGCGGATACCTGCAACATCATCCGGTGCAATCCCCGGGAGCTGAGCAGGGATGAAATATATGAAATTCTGCTGGAATGTATGTAAGGAGGGCTGAACATGGGGCGTAAAAAAAGCTTGATTATGGGGATCGCGGCAGTGGTGATTCTTGCTGCTGTCCTTGCAGGGTACAACCTCTACCGCTATCCCGCTATGCTCAGAAGGCTGCGGGATGCTTCGCTGGAGGAAGCGTAGGTTGAGGAATTGAAGGAGGAAATCCTTTCCCGGTCCGACATAAGGGTTCTGGTTGCCTATTTTTCCTATTCCGGCACAACGAGAAATGTGGCAAACGCCTTGAGTGAAAAAACCGGAGGGGAGCTGTTTGAAATTGCAACCCAGGCGGGCTATTCCGATGTGTACGGGGAATCAAACCGGGAAATCCGGAACAATGAGAGACCGGCCCTCACTCAAACCGTCGAAAATATGGACGAATACGACATTATATTTGTGGGTTATCCCGTCTGGTGGCATGCAACACCGGCACCCATTAACACCTTTTTGGAAAGCTATGATTTAACTGGCAAGCTCATTATTCCATTCTGTACCAGCGGCGAAAGTGATATTGACGAGACAATGCCCACCTTTCTCCAGTCCTGTGAGGGTCTGGCTGTGTATGGGGAGCGGCGGTTAAACGGGACGGGCGGCCTTGATGGCTGGCTTTCAGAATTAGGATTATCCGACGCATTGGAGCAGACATCCTCAGAAGTAAAGCAAAGCGGTGGGGGCCAGGAGCGTGGCGCCAATGTCCTGATCGCCTATTTCTCCGTGATGGAAACGGATGGGGTGGACACGGTTGCCGGCGCAAGCCGTGTGGCAGTGAACGGAGAGCTTCTGGGAAATAATCAGTACATTGCCCAGCTTATACAGCAGGAAACCGGAGGAGAGCTTTTCGCCATCGAATCTGTGCAGGAATATCCCAGGACCCATGATTCCCTTTTGGAGTTTGCCTATAATGAGAGGGCGGATAATGCCAGACCACAGCTTGCATCCCGTATAGAAAATCTGGACAGCTATGATGTGATTTTTTTAGGGTATCCCAACTGGAACGCGGATCTTCCCATGCCGCTGTATACATTTCTTGAGGAATACGATTTCAGCGGAAAGACCATCATTCCCTTTACCGTCCACGGCGGAAGCGGATTCTCCAGAACCATTCAGACAATCTCTGAGCTGCAGCCTGACGCCAGAGTGATCTCTGAGGGCTTTTCCATCTCACGAAGCAGTGTATCAGGAGCAGAAGGGGATGTGGAGGAGTGGGTGAATGGCCTAAACCTGTCATCCTACTAAAGGATGATAATCTCAAATATATTTTCAAAGGCTGTCGCATAGTAGTGCGCCAGCCTTTTTGAATAGGAATCTCCATCGCTGATTGTCAAAAGCTTCATGTTTATTGTATCTAATTCAAGTCTTGGTTTGGTTCATTGGGATTTGAATCGGCTCCTGCCTTTTGGCAAAGGAAAATCCCCAGTAAAAGTACAATGGGAAAGATGATTCCCAAAAGCACGCCCTTTTTTAGGTTGTCCCCTAATGCTCCGGACGCCATTCCCACCAGGGTGGGCCCAAGGGAGCAGCCCACGTCTCCTCCCAGGGCAAGGAGCGCAAACATGGCGGTTCCGCCTCTTGGCAGGGCTGCGGAGGTCTTGGAAAAGGTCCCCGGCCACATGATTCCCACGGACAGGCCGCAGAGGGCGCAGCAGGCAAGGCTCATCATGGGAATGGGGATGAGGGATATTCCAAGGTATGACAGCACGCACAGGCAGCAGCTGCAGATCATAAAGCGGTTCAGGTCGATGTGGTCGCCATATTTTCCATAAAAAAGTCTGGAGGAGCCCATCAAGAGGGCAAAGGCCATGGGGCCGGCCAGGTCTCCCAGGGTCTTGGAGATGCCCAGGCTGTCCTCCGCAAAGGTGGAGGCCCACTGGCTCACCGCCTGCTCGCTGGCTCCAGCGCACACCATCATGAGCAGCATAATCCATAACAGCTTATTTTTAAACAGCTCCCCCAGGCGCAGGCCCTTCTCTCCCTCCTCCATCAGGGTGGCAATAGGAACCTTCGTAAAAACCAGGGCGTTTCCCAGGGGGATAATAGCCCATAGAATAGCCAGTATCTTCCAGTTTTCAATACCCGCCACATGGAAAAACAGGGTGGATAACAGCACCACCCCCGCATATCCCCAGTTGTAAAAGGAGTGCAAAAGGCTCATGGCCTTCTCCTTATTGTCCGAGGGGCAGGCCTCCACAACGGGGCTTACAAGCACCTCCAGGAGCCCTCCGCCGATGGCATAGATCATGACGGAAATCAGTATTCCCCAAAAGGGCGCCGGGAGGACCTCCGGCAGGATGGTGAGGAGTATCAGTCCCGCTGCGCTCATCACATGGGCTAAGACCATGGAAGCCCGGTAGCCGATCCGGTCCACAAAGCCCACGGACAGGAGATCAGTCAGCAGCTGAATTCCGAAATTAAAGGTCACCAGGAGGGTAATCTGGGAAAGAGGAATGTGGTAGCTTCTCTGAAAGAACAAAAAAAGAAGCGGTGCAAAATTGTTTACGATAGCCTGGACAATGTATCCAACAAAGCAGGCGGTGATGGTTTTGTTGTATTGGTTCTTCATAGCTTTTCTCCTTGCAGATGGGAGTATATCGCAAAATGTCCCGGAAGTCATTGCACATAATCGCATTTTTATGATACAATATCCCAATCAAATAGGACATAAGGAGAAAGCCTATGAATACCCCCAGACCCGGCATCGATGAAACCCTGAGAGAGACCGTGCAGCACGGCAGCAGCAGCTACCCCTTTGCCTTTTATGATGACTATATCTGGGAGTGCGATTTTCACTGTGTGGACTGGCACTGGCACCGGGAGCTGGAATTTATACTGGTTTCTAAAGGCAGCACCCTGTGCCTTGTGGGGGCGGAAAGGGCAGAGCTTCCTGAGGGCTGGGGCATGTTTATAAACAGCGGGACTTTACACCGCTACGAGGCCAGGAGTGAAAATTATTCTCCCAATATTGTCTTTTCCCCGGAGCTGCTGGCCAGTGAGGGAAGTCTGATCTATGAAGAGTATATTTATCCCGTCATCGCCTCTGCCGTACCCTATCTGGTGCTAAGCCCGGAGATTTCCTGGCAAAAACAAGCTCTGGATTTGCTGAAGCAGGTGGTATCCATACAGGAGGCGGGGGGAAAGCGGGAATTATGCACCACTGGCCTCCTTCTTCAGATTTGGGATATTTTGGTGAGTCACACGGATTTTACGCCGGACGCCTTGGGGCCGCACAGGATGAGTCACACACAGGCCAGACTTCAGACCATGATGCAGTATATCCATGACCAGTACAAAACTGATCTGACACTAGAAAAGATTGCGGCTTCTGCTTCCATCAGTAAAAGCGGGGCGCTGCAAATCTTTCAGTCTGCCATCCACACCTCGCCGGTGGCCTATCTCATCCAGTACCGTCTGGCCCAGGCTGCGGAGCAGCTCTCCACAACCCAAAAGCCCGTCTCCTCCATCGCAGAGGAAACAGGCTTTATGAGCTGTGGTTATTTTTGCAGGAAATTTAAGGAGCACTATCACATGAGTCCCAATGCGTATCGGAGGATGAAGGCGTAGCGGTTTTTGGAGTAGGCGAGGGGGTATTTATCTAAAGGTATGTCAAAAGCTATGAACATGCCGTCTGGATGGCAATCTTTAACGCCCCCCTGCCTGTCCGACGCATATAACGACATCCGGATTGAACATCTCCATAAACCCTTTCAAGACAGGACCGGAGGATTTAAAGGAAACAGGAAGGATGCCCTTTATTACCTTTATCTGGCCGATGTATTCCGGCAAACTATATACAGCTTCACAGGAGGGGTTTGTTTTTTCTGCCCCAAAGGGCTCAAAGCCCGTGATAAGTACAGTCATAATTACCTCTTTCTGACGCAGCGCTTCCAGGCTCTTGTCTCACCCCGCTAAAAGCTCCGTATGCTGCATCCGATACTGCTTCGGGGTGATATTTTCCAGCTTTTTAAAGGTGCGGATCAGGTGGCTGCAGTCTGAAAAGCCCGTCTCCTGGCTGATGTAATTCAGGTCGAAGTCGGTAAAGAGCAGAAGATCCTTCACCTTGCTTATGCGGATAAATTCGATATATTCCTTGCAGGAGCGGCCATACAGAGCCAAAAACCGCTTGGCAAAGTAGGAGTAGCTCATATTGCACTGGGACGCCAGCTCCTCCACCCGGAGGGGCTGGTCCAGATTTTCATCAATATACTCCGCAATGGAGTACAGGGACTGGCTGTCCTCCGGAAGCTGGGCGGTACGGTCCGTGTCGAAGCCCTTGGATCTCCAGATTCGCAGAAGCTGGGTTAAGAGGTTCGTGAGATGGGCCTGGATGCACAGATCATACCCGTACTGCTTTTCCTGGATCTCCTGGATGCAGGTTTCAAACAGCTCCCTGACGGGGACGCGGTCAAAGGCGGTCTCCCCGATTACAATGGGGGCTTTTTTTGTGTCCGCAGTTTCGGAAAAAAGGCGGCCAAAGCTGGGCACATGGCTTCCGGTGGTGCGCAGCAGCCCGATGTCATATTTTAATACCAGACAGGTCAGGGGCTCTGTCTCATAGATGGCATGGACCGCCTGGGGGTGAAAAAAGACAAAATCTCCCGGATGAATCTCCTCCTCCCTGCTGTCGCACAGAATGCGGCCCTTGCCGCTTAACACATAGAGCATTTCACAGAAATAATGCCAGTGGGCCTTTACCGGATAGAAGCCGTGTTTTGATTCTATGCGAAAGCCCTCATAAGGGGCGTTCAACCGATCGGATTTTTCAAACATGCCTTTCATCATTACTTCCCTTTCCTGGAGCCATAGGGCGCAAAGCCTTGCCTTGCTCCATCAAAAAGCTTCTGAATTTCGTCTCCTGATCATACCAGATTTCTTCCTCCATGAAAAGAGGTTTGTACAATTTTTGAGCAAAATTTTTATAGAAGAAACAGAAGGAAGTTGCTATATTGAATTTCACCTTTTGGGACAGAATTTGCCGGACTTTTAACTGGTTTGTGCAAATTGTGCAGAGAACATTGCCTGTGCCTGTCCGGGAGGATGACGGAAGCAAAAACATTTTTATACCAGAAATTCCGGAGGTAGAAGAGATGAACCAGGAGACAACACGGCTTCGATGGCTGTGGGAGAAGATGAAGGGCTACCGTGTACTGTATGTTGCGGCATGTGGGTTGACAATATTGTATAACATACTGCAGCTCACGGTTCCCTTTTTTACTCAGGAGATTGTGGATACGTTCCTGACAGGAGAAAATGCAGCCTATAATCTGGAGCATGATACAGGGCGGTTTGTCCTGATGGTTGTGGGAATGATCGGGGTCACTTTTATTAGGACGGTGATCGTGTATCTGGCCTGCATGGGCTTTGAGCGGGTATCCCAGATGACGCTGTACCGCATCAGAAATGAGCTCTTTGCAAAGATTCAGCGCCAGGACATGCACTTTTACGATCAGTACCGTACCGGTGATCTGATGACAAGGCTTACAGGAGACCTGGATGCGGTGCGTCATATGATCGCCTGGGTGGTGCGAATGCTCATTGAGTGCTTCACGCTGTTTATGGCAGCGGCTATCTACTTCTTTTATCTGGATGTGAAGGTTGCGGCAAGCATCTTAATCGTGTCTCCCTTTATTTTGCTTGTCACCCTGGCCTTTAAGCGGCAGGTTGCCCCCATGCACACCATCCTCAGGGAAAAGCTTGCCCAGATGAATACCGCCGCCCAGGAAAACATTTCTGGAAACCGGGTGGTGAAGGCCTTTGCCAGGGAACAGTACGAGATTGAGAAGTTTCAGGAACGAAATCTGGAGTACGCAAAGGCAAACAAGCAGACGGTTCTCACATGGCTGCGTTTTTTCCCGGTCATAGAGATCTGCGCTAACCTGCTTCCTGTTATTCTGCTGGTTGTGGGGGGACTTGCCATGATTGACGGAACCCTTACCAGCGGGGAGTATGTGGCATTCTCCTGTCTTACCTGGGCGATTTCAAACCCTATGAGAAATCTGGGAAGCATCATGAACGAGTTTCAGCGGTTCATGTCCGCCAGCGCCAAGGTGATGGAGCTGGCCGCCAGCGAGCCGAAGATCGTTGACAAGGCAGACGCCAAGGATCACCCGGAACGCTTTAAGGGTAAGATTGAGTTTAGAAATGTCAGCTTCTCCTATGAGGGAAAGCCCGTGCTTTCTGATGTAAGCTTTACCATAAAGGCGGGGCAGACCGTGGCCATCATGGGGGAGACCGGAAGCGGGAAAACCTCCCTGATCCAGCTGATTCCCCGCTTCTACGACCCGGAGCAGGGGCAGGTGCTGGTGGACGATACGGATGTGCGGGATTTAAAGCTTCACCAGCTTCGCAAAAACATCGGCATGGCCACCCAGGATATTCTGCTCTACTCGGACACCATTGACGGGAATATCGCCTACGGAAATTCTTCCATGCCCATGTCAACGGTTCAGAAGTATGCAGAGTATGCGGCGGCGAAGGAATTTATCGCCCATCTGCCCCAGCATTATGACACCATTATCGGCGAGCGGGGCGTGGGGCTTTCCGGCGGCCAGAAGCAGCGAATCTCCCTGGCCAGAGCCCTGGCCATCGAGCCCTCGGTGCTGATCCTGGACGACACCACCTCGGCGGTGGATATGGAGACGGAAAAGTACATCCAGGATCACCTAAAGCAGCTGAATTTTCCCTGCACAAAGATCATCATTGCCCAGAGGATTTCCTCCACAAAGGATGCGGATTTAATCCTGATCCTGGAAAACGGCAGGATTACGGAAATGGGAACCCATGAAGAGCTGATCAGCAAAAAGGGCTATTATTATGATGTTGTAATGCTTCAGAACGGAGGTGAGAGCATTGGCTAGAAATACATATGGAGAGGACGAGGTGCTGGAGACCCCCTTTGACTTCCGCCATCTCCTTAGAGCCTCAGTGTATATCAAAAAATATGCAAGGAAGATGATCCTGGCACTGCTGCTTTCCGCAGTCGCCGCTGCAACAGGACTGCTTTCCCCCATGATCGTACAAAGGGCGCTGGATGAGACCATTCCTGCGGGGGATAAGCGGGGGCTGCTCATCCTGGGGGCGATACTTGCGGGAACCTACGCCATAAGCATCCTGTTTTCCACCATCCGCTCCCGGATTATGAACATTGTGGGACAGGATATCATCTTTGATATCCGGACGGATTTGTTTGCCCATCTGCAAAAGCTTTCCTTTCAGTATTATGACGACAGGCCCAATGGAAAGATCCTGATCCGTGTTGTCAACTATGTCAATTCCGTATCGGATATGCTTTCAAACGGGATCATCAACGTGATACTGGAAGTGCTGAATATGGTGTTTATCGTCATATTTATGTTTATGGTGAATGTCCCTCTGTCCCTGGTGGTGCTGGCAGGCGTTCCGGTGCTGGCGGTGGTGATGAGCTTTATAAAAAAGCATCAGAGAAGGGCATGGCAGCAGGTATCCAATAAGAATTCCAACTTAAACGCCTATCTCCAGGAGAGCATTACCGGAGCTCGGGTGACCCAGATTTTTGCAAGAGAGGAAGAAAACGAGGGGATTTTCGCGTCCCTTTCGGCAAAGTGCAAGGATACGTGGATGGAGGCGGTAAAATACTCCAACCTGGTGTGGCCGGCAATAGACAATGTATCGGTATGCGTCAGGGGCGCCATCTATCTGATCGGCCTTCTGATTATCGGCACAGGACATGTCTCCGTGGGAGTGATTGTGGCCATGACCTCCTACGCCTCAAGCTTCTGGCAGCCCATATTAAACCTTGGAAATATATTTAATAATTTTATCAACAACATAGCCTATCTGGAGCGTATTTTTGAGACCCTGGACGAGCCGGTGACGGTGGATGACGCACCGGACGCCACGGAGCTTCCCCCCATCAAGGGAAATGTGACCTTTGAGGATGTCACTTTTCAGTATGAGGAGGACAAGAAGGTACTGGAGCATGTGTCCTTTACCGTAAAGGCCGGGGAGAACGTGGCCCTGGTGGGCCCCACCGGGGCAGGAAAGTCCACCATCGTAAACCTCTTATCCCGCTTCTATGACGTGAAGGGAGGAAGGATTTTGATTGACGGCCAGGATATCTCCAAGGTGACCCTCCACTCTCTCCGGTCCCAGATGGGAATCATGCTCCAGGACAACTTTATCTTCAGCGGCACCATCGAGGACAATATCCGCTACGGAAAGCTGGACGCCACCATGGAGGAGATCCGGGCGGCAAGCAAGGTGGTCTGCGCAGACAGCTTTATCAGCCAGATGCCCCAGGGCTATCAGAGCGAGGTGAAGGAGCGGGGAAGCCTTTTGTCCCAGGGGCAAAAGCAGCTGATTTCCTTTGCCAGAACTCTGCTCTCTGACCCCAGGATCCTAGTCTTAGACGAGGCCACCTCCAGCATCGACGTGCAGACGGAGCGGGCGCTGCAGCAGGGATTAAACGCCATGCTGAAGGGCAGAACCGCCTTCATCATCGCCCACCGCCTGTCCACCATCAAGAACTGCGACAAGATCATGTACATCGCAGACGGGGGAATCGCGGAGTGCGGCACCCATGAGGAGCTGATGGCCAAGAAGGGGGCCTATTACCAGCTGTATATGTCCCAGAGGATGGAGATCGCGTAGGAAAAGATATAATTTAGAAAAAATCAAGTAGGAGTTTCCCCCTACTTGATTTTTTCTTACAGATTTAGTTTTGAGAGTAGCTCGGCATGGGTTATGGTGGGCTGATAGTCCGGATTTCCCTCTTTATAACTTTTGATAGCTTCTAATTCATCATCATCAGGAATTTCTTCATCGGCATGGGAAAGTGCAAAGGTTGCACAAATCAGCTCCCATATTTTTTCTGCTTCTTCGTTGCTCATGATAGTAATAGCACCGATAATTCTTTCTTTTACGATAGACATTTTATCACACTCCTTTATAAATTTGGCCTCGGTTTCCAATATCAATAATATCAATGATGTTCCCATTTATATCAAAAAGTATTCTAAAAGCTCCGACACGAAGACGAAAAATATCATATCCTTTCATTCTTTTGATGTCTCCTTCCAGTGGAAGCTTTTCAATAGCATCTATAATACGTTTTTGAGTGATCTTATCTTGTTTTATAAGAAAATTGAAACAACTATGAACCCTCCATATGTGTATGATTGTACAGAAATACCTGATCAATTATATTTTTGTATTCTACTATAAATATAATGTGTATTTCTGGAAATGTCAAGAAAAATGCATTTTTGGAGCGTATAAACAATGATTTCTCAAAAATCAAATTTCTCTTAAAATTTAAGGATTCTTTAAAGAATAGGCTATTCTGAGATACTCACAACCTCCCAAATGCCCAATTTATGGGCACTTGAGAGAATGGGTGCCCTCTCAAAAATAGGGCGCTAAGTAACAAATAAGTAACAAATTTTCAGGGTATTTTTTCGAAGGTTTTTCGCAGTTCCTCCACGTCCTTGTGGATGTATACCTTCTTTGTGATATCCCCGCCAACGGAGTGGCCGAGGATAAGCTTGATGTGCAGATCAGGAGCCCCTGCGGATGATAGCTGAGTTGCCAGCGTATGCCTGCAGTCGTGGGGCGTGTGGTGTTGCTGAATCTCGGCCGCAGCCATGACCTGGGCAAATATTTTCCTATTAATCTGTACAGTAACGCCGAACAGCCTGCCATCCTTCAGCAGCTTCTCCACCAGAGGCCGGATGCGGTGGTGGATGGGTACCACCCTGTTTTTGCTGGCGGCAGTTTTAACACCTCCGGCAAATGTATCTGCTTCCAGGTCCACCTTCAGACTTTCATACTCTTTGATCCGAAATCCAGAATAACACATAACCAGCACCATGTCCATATTGGGCACAGTCGTCACCAGTTCCCAGAAGCGATCCAGCTCTGCCCTGGTAAACGGAACCCCGTGCTCATCATCATCGGGGCGGTTAATCTGAACGAACGAGGCATAGTTTTTGTTGGAGATATCGTACTCCTCCGCTAGTTTATACAGCTGATTCCACAGACTCTTTACGTGCTCCAGGGAGGCATATTTGTATTTGTTTGCCAGATCATCCATAAGAGCCTGCAGGTCGGCAGCATTGATGGAGGCGAATACCCGGTTGTGGATGGGTTCGGATTTCTTGTAGGCAGCTGTAAATACTCTCTCATTTGATGCGGAATATACTTTGTTGGGATTCCCGTACTTTTTTTTCTGCCAAAGCTCATACACCTCTTTAAAGGTCAACTGCCGGGTGTCGATATCATATGGATGCCTCTTGTAGGAAGTCAGAGCTTCATAGGCTTCATCCCAGGTTTCATAGTAGCCGATAACCTGCCGGAGCGGGTACCCGTCCTCTGTGTAGCCTGTGGTGGGGGTTTTGGCTGCGTATGGCCTCCTGCGGCCTGAACCTAAGAAAATGATAGAACCGAACCCGTTAGGCAGTCTCATAGGCCTGCTGGAGCGTCTCTTGCCTTTGTAGGTCTTTGATTTAGGCATAAAAATAGCACCTCCCTTTGAAAAAAAATGAGTGACTTTAAGAAAGGAGTGTGCTATACTAATCCTTGACGGGGGAGTATGTATAGCATATTCCTGATGATCGCTCCGGTGTTCCAGCACTGGGGCGGTTTTTTAGTCCTGTTCAATTCTTTTTTGAATATTCTGTTTTAATCTGTTTGCTATATGGCTGGATTCCAGAGAATGAAGCTGATAATATGCCACGCTTCTTAATTTTTGTAGTCTCTGTTGCTCTGATAAGCCTTGTCTAATCAAGTCTGCATGCAGATGTTTTTCCTTTACCTTCAAGCCTCTGCTGTAGGCTTCGTCTGTAAGTTCTTCATATTTTGTCAATAGGTTTCGTCCTCCTCATTTTGGATATACGACAGTCTATCAGATTACCATTTTTGCTTCGTCATAGGTATAACTGTGCTCATACATGTATTCCGGTGCGCAGTCTATTTCTTCATTTTTCCAGGTAATAACCCCACGGACAATCTTAAAGTTACGAAAAACAGAATCATCCTGCAGCGGTTTAAAAACTTCGCCCTTCAAAATCTCTGCATCAAACACCCGTTTTTCACCAGATGAGAATGTAAGCAGCATCATCATTCTTCCCGTAACCTCTGCTGCTTGAATCTTAATCATATCATTTTGTGTTCCTGCATATAAAATCCCATCAATTTCAAACATGGCATATCCTCCTATAATGGTGCAATCTTGTTAAAATGCTTTTCCTGTACTGCGTTGTTCCAGGCTTCATAAAGCTCATCTTCATGTACAGCCATCCATCCGCTGACCATTCGAAACTGTTTTGATGGTATTGAACCGGCCAGAAGTTCTCCATCAATACTAATCACAGCTTCGTGCTTCCCATAGAAAGCGTGTATATGAGGCTTGTGGTGCTGCTGTATATCCTAAAATACATGGCAATAATTATTCCATAAAATCTGCTTATTTCAGGCATGTCTAAGCTCTCCTTTCAACTGGCTTACTCCCACTCCGAATCATCATCCATTATATCGTCATCGTGCTTCCGCATCTCATCCGTAACCTCTATGTCGGTGCGCTCATGGGCGGCTGAGAGGGTGATAGGAAGTACCGATTTTGCCAATAGTTTTTTTAATTTTCTCTTATAAAAATCTTCTACTTCCTCACATCGACATTAGGAATTTCAAAAGAAATTGCAGAGAGCTTTATAGAGAATGAAGAACCGACGCTGAACCTGGAAGGAGTGGAAGTCTATGAAGGTGGTAATAGCGAACAAGACGTACAACATGCCCAGAAGCCAGTACCTGGGGCTGCTGAAGGTGGCCAGTGAGCAGGTACCCTATGGGATATACGCAGTT
>CALWLH010000050.1 GCA_944381475.1 uncultured Lachnospiraceae bacterium
TTCCTCGATAGCTCAGTCGGTAGAGCACGCGGCTGTTAACCGCGCTGTCGTAGGTTCGAGTCCTACTCGGGGAGCTTCATAGTTGATCCGGACACAGCCCGCTGTGTCCGGATTTTGTTTTGGAAGCCCAGGGGATCTGAAAATAAAAGGCTTGACAATTCTGAAAAAATATGACATAATTCATAAACGTGTCCGGCGGAAAAGCTGGAAATGTTTTTGGAAAAATGCATATATTTGCAGAAAAAAGAAGTTGACAAAAGAAAAAGGTTGGTGTATAATCCTTGATGTTTGTGCGGCAAATAAAAATGCCGGAGCAAATATTTTTTTTCGGAGCGTGGCTCAGTTTGGTAGAGCGTTCGGTTAGGGACCGAGAGGTCGCAGGTTCGAATCCTGTCGCCCCGATTTGCTGGGTTGACCAGTGTGGAATGTGTGTCCGTAGCTCAGCTGGATAGAGCAACGGCCTTCTAAGCCGTGGGTCGGGGGTTCGAATCCCTTCGGGCACATTAAAACATCATAGGGGTATAGTTCAAGGGTAGAGCGGCGGTCTCCAAAACCGTTGATGCGGGTTCGAATCCTACTACCCCTGCTAACGAAAGGAAGACGGAGCTGAGGTCTTCCTTTTTTTGTGCGATAAGCCCATCAAGCGGCCGTGGCGTCACCCGCTATACGATAAAAATTTTACATGCATTTTACATAAGGTGGTAGCAGACTTTACATAGAGCGGCTAATATGAGCCTGTATCCGATGGGGATACAGGTATTTTTATTTTAAGTCATTAAATGACAGAAAGAGGAGAAAATTATGAAGAAAAGAAATATGGCGATGACAGCAATGACCGTGGCTGGCTGCATGGCAATAGGTTTAACAGGGTGCTCTGGTTCCAGCTCCAGTACAGGAGGAAGCAGCACAACCACAAGCGGAGACGCTTCCGCGGAAGGCGGGAACACCACCGCGGAGGAGAATGCAGGCAGCAGCTTTGACGCCTCCAAGCTGATTTATGTTTCTACCAGAGAGGACGGTTCCGGAACAAGAGGCGCCTTTGTCGAGCTCTTTGGCATCGAGCAGGAGAACGAGGAGGGGGAGAAGGTGGATATGACCACCGTGGATGCAAACGTGACAAACAGCACCAATGTCATGATCACCACCATTTCAGGAGATACATATTCCATCGGCTATGTTTCTATGGGCTCCCTGGACGAGAGTATTGTGAAGGCTCTGGCTATTGATGGCGTGGCTGCAACAGTGGAAAATATTAAGAGCGGCGACTACAAGGTGTCCAGACCCTTCAACATCGTGACCGACGACACCATGACAGAGCTGGCTCAGGACTTTGTGGATTATATCATGAGCGCTGAGGGTCAGGCCATTGTGGAGGAGAATGGATATATTGCCGCTGCGGATGACGCGGAGAGCTACAGCGTAAAGGAAGGGCTTTCTGGAAAAGTTGTGGTGGGCGGCTCCTCCTCTGTTACTCCCGTCATGGAGAAGCTGGCAGAGGCTTATGAGGCGCTTTACACAGATGTGGACGTGGATGTTCAGATGATGGACTCCTCCACAGGCGTAACCTCCACCATCGAAGGGGCTTATGATATCGGTATGGCCTCCAGAGACTTGAAGGAAGAGGAACTGGCTCAGGGTGTAGTTGGAACCGTAATTGCAACGGACGGCGTGGCGGTGATCGTGAATAAGGAAAATCCCATTGAGGGTCTCACCAGCGAGCAGGTGATGAAGATCTACACAGGGGAAATCACAGTATGGAGCGATGTAATGGAATAATGCTGGGAGCATCTGCCATACTAAAAGGAACAAATTGAGAATTTGGATTATTCCAGGACAAATGAAGGTGCTGCTTCCCTTTTGGAGGCAGCACCTGTTGTGGAGGAAATTTTATGCAGGCGAAATTTACGGAAAAGTTTATGCATATCATCTTTTTGATAGCAGCCTTGGCCTCCGTTTTTTCAGTTGCAGTTATCTGCATCTTTTTATTTTACAGCGGCGTCCCGGCAATGCATGAGATTGGATTGGTGAAATTCCTGACCGGTACAGAGTGGAGGCCGGGAAATAAGGTTTTCGGAATCCTTCCCATGATCCTTGGAAGCATCTATGTCACCGGGGGAGCCATTCTTCTGGGGGTGCCCATCGGAATACTGACAGCCATTTTCCTGGCTGAGTTCTGCCCGAAAAAGCCTTATAAGATTGTGAAGCCTGCCATTGATTTGCTGGCAGGAATCCCTTCCATCGTCTATGGCTATTTCGGGCTGATTGTGGTGGTTCCGGCAGTCAGAAATGTCAGCAACGCCCTGGGCTTTCAGTCAAATGGACTGTCCATGCTGTCAGCCTCCATTGTGCTGGGGATGATGATTCTGCCCACCATCATCGGGGTTTCGGAGGCAGCCATTCGGGCGGCGCCCCGCAGCTACTATGAGGGCTCCCTTGCTTTAGGCGCAGACCATGAGAGAAGTGTTTTTCGGGCTATATTTCCAGCGGCAAAATCCGGCGTCATGGCGGGGGTGATTTTAGGAATCGGAAGAGCCATCGGGGAAACGATGGCGGTAATCATGGTGGCAGGAAACCAAGCCAGAATGCCCGAGGGTATTTTGCAGGGGGTCCGCACTTTGACGGCTAATATCGTTCAGGAGATGGGTTATGCCACGGGACTGCACAGGGAGGCGCTGATTGCGACCGGCGTTGTGCTGTTCGTGTTTATCCTTATCATCAACCTGCTGTTTTCCATTTTGAAAAACAGAGGTAACGCAGCCTGAATGAGAAACAGACCTATGGCATATGTATGAAAGGAAAAAAGCAATGGATGCGATCAATAAACTAACCTTCAGACCGAGCATGAATGCATATAGAAGAAGGCCCTTTTCCATGCTTTTGTTTATACTTGTTTGTCTCAGCGCCGCCATAATAGTGGTGGTTATGGGGTTTGTGGTTG
>CALWLH010000051.1 GCA_944381475.1 uncultured Lachnospiraceae bacterium
TTTTTTTTTTTTTTTATACTGTGTCGGCGTCAAACGGACATGTGCGGGATCTGCCTAAAAGTCAGCTGGGAATCGATGTGGAGCATGATTATGAACCCAAATATATCACCATCCGGGGAAAGGGGGATGTGCTGGCGGCCCTGCGGCGGGAGGTGAAAAAAGCAGATCGGGTTTATCTTGCCACTGACCCGGACCGGGAGGGAGAGGCCATCTCCTGGCATCTGGCGGCGGCCCTGAAGCTGGAGGAAAAGGATATTCATCGCATCAGCTTTAATGAGATTACGAAGAATGCGGTAAAGACCGCGCTGTCAAATCCCAGAAAGATTAATATGAATCTGGTGAATGCTCAGCAGACAAGACGTATGCTTGACCGTATGGTGGGCTATCGGATCAGTCCTCTGCTCTGGGCAAAGGTAAAAAGGGGTCTGAGTGCCGGACGTGTGCAGTCTGCTGTGCTGCGCATGATCTGCGACCGCGAGGAGGAGATCGGGGCATTTGTTCCAAGTGAATACTGGACGCTGGAGGCGGCCCTTACCTGTGAGGGGGAGAAAAAGCCCTTTCAGGCAAAGCTGCACAGCGGAAAAAATGAAAAAATAAATATCGAGAATAAGGAGCAGATGGATCAGGTTTTGGCGCAGCTGGAGGGAGAGCGCTTTCATGTTGCGGATATCAAAGTCAGCGAGAGAACCAAAAAGGCGCCCCTTCCTTTTACCACCAGCACCATGCAGCAGGAGGCCACGAAGCAGTTGAATTTTCCAACTGCAAAGACCATGCGGATTGCCCAGCAGCTATATGAGGGAATCGACATTAAGGGACGGGGCGCCACGGGTATGATCTCCTATCTTCGTACAGATTCCACCCGCATCTCCGATGAGGCTGCTTCCGCGGCAAGAGCTTATATACAGGACAACTATGGTGAGGAATATGTCCGGGCCGAAACCAGAAACGATACAAAGCACAAGGCCAATGTGCAGGATGCCCACGAGGCCATTCGCCCTACGGATATCTCCCTGCACCCGGCTCTGGTAAAGGATTCCATGACCAGAGATCAGTTCAGGCTCTACCAGCTGATCTGGAAGCGCTTTGCAGCCAGTCAGATGACGGATGCAAGGATTGCCGCCCGCCAGGTAAAGCTCTTTGCAGGAGATTACCGCTTTGACGCCACCACCTCCAGTGTGGATTTTCCAGGCTTTATGACGGTTTACGGAGGAGATGAGGAGGATAAGCCGGAGAATAATAAAACGGTGAGCCGCCTTACAAAGGAAAGCGTCCTTCACCTTCAGGAGTGGCAGCCAAAACAGCATTTTACCCAATCTGCGCCCCACTACAATGAGGCTTCTCTGGTTAAGGCCATGGAGGAGCTGGGGATCGGAAGACCTTCCACCTATGCTCCCACCATTTCTACTCTGCTCAACAGACGTTATGTGATTAAAGAGGATAAAAACCTGTACGTGACGGAGCTGGGCGAGGTGGTAAACCAGATTATGAAGCAGTCCTTTCCCAGCATCGTGGACGTGTCCTTCACGGCCAATTTCGAGTCCCTCCTGGATGCGGTAGAGGCAGGGGATTTTGAGTGGAAGGAGGTTCTTAGAAACTTCTATCCTGATCTGGATGCGGCGGTTCTGGCCGCGGAAAAGGAGCTGGAAAGGGTGGAGATTAAGGACGAGGTCTCCGATGAAATCTGTGACAAGTGCGGCAGAAATATGGTGATCAAGTACTGCCCTCATGGAAAGTTTCTGGCCTGCCCTGGCTTTCCGGAGTGCAGGAACACCAAGCCCTATCTGGAAAAGATCGGCGTGCCCTGTCCGATATGCGGCAAGGACATTGTGGTTCGCAAAACCAAGAAGGGCAGACGGTATTACGGATGTATTGACAATCCGGAATGCGAGTATATGTCCTGGCAGAAGCCCAAAAAGGAAGCTTCAGCATCAGATAAGGAAGAAGTGAAGGAAAATCAAGAATAATAAGATAAACTGTCCTGTGAATTGCTGCAGGGCAGTTTTTACGTTCTATGGGCAGGGCTTTTTTCAGAAAATTTTGAAAAATACTTGAAATATATCTAACAATGTGATACGATTACAGAAAATAACAGGAATAGGTGGACTTGTAAAGAAAGGATACGTTTATGAGCGTTCAGTTGTTGGACAAAACACGTAAAATTAACAAGCTGCTTCATAACAACAGCTCCAGCAAGGTGGTTTTTAATGATATCTGTGGTGTACTGTGCGACATTTTACAGTCGAACATACTAGTGATCAGCAAGAAGGGAAAGGTGCTGGGGGTTGGCACCAGGCCGGATATCGAGGAGATTGATGAGTTGATTGTGGACAAGGTGGGAGGTTTTGTTGACCAGATGTTAAATGAAAGGATCTTAAGCGTCCTTTCTACAAAGGAAAATGTAAACCTTGCGACTCTTGGGTTTACGGAGGATTATGTAAAGAAGTATCAGGCGATTATCACCCCCATCGACATCGCAGGGGAGCGGCTGGGAACCCTGTTTATCTATAAGTCGGGGGAACAGTACGACATTGACGATATCATCCTAAGCGAATACGGTACTACGGTGGTGGGGCTGGAGATGATGCGCTCTGTTAACGAGGAGAGTGCGGAGGAGACCAGAAAGATCGCCATTGTAAAATCCGCCATCAGCACCTTAAGCTATTCGGAGCTGGAGGCCATCATCCATATCTTTGAGGAGCTGGACGGAAGCGAGGGAATCCTTGTGGCCAGCAAGATTGCAGATCGGGTGGGCATCACCAGGTCGGTGATCGTGAACGCTCTGAGAAAGTTCGAGAGCGCGGGGGTTATCGAGTCCCGGTCCTCTGGAATGAAGGGCACCTATATTAAGGTAATTAACGATGTGGTGTTTGACGAGCTGAAGAAGGCTGCCCAGCAGATGAACGGTTAAAAGACCTGGAATTTACCCGGTTGCACAAGAAGCGCCCCCTGCCGCATGACAGGGGGCGCTTCTTGCGCGGTAAGCCCGGCAGGCGGGCATGAGCATCCGCCCATGGGAAGCATTTCATTGGCGAATGCGATATGCTTCTTATGTACAATAGAAGCGGAATAGATCTGAAAAATGTTATTTTGTCTGCTGGACGATGGAGATCTCCGCATAGTCGCCGAACATATGGGGAACAGGGATAATCACCGCCACGTTGCCCATGTAATTGTAGCTGAAGCCTACTGGCTCCTCTGCGCCGCCAAAGTCCGCTGTCTGAATCAGGCTGGTATAGAAATCCTCGCTCTGGCTTGCCAGGTAGCTGCGAAGGGTTTCCTCATCGAAGTTTGAGGAAAGCACGGTATAATCGCCATCCTCTAAAATAGTGGATGCCAGCTTTGACGCGGACAGACGGTCTGCCAGGCGGATGTGCTCCATCTGGGAAAGGTCAAGATCGTCCGACAGACGGATGCTGATGGTATTGGAACCCTGTTCCAGCGTGCCGCTATACACCAGGCTGAATTCACTTCGGTAGATGACGGAAACCTCATAATCTACAGTCAGGGTATCCGTCTCTGGGTCCACATCGTACAGGTCAATGATGGACATGGCGTCCTCATAGAGCTCCTTGTTTGCCCACTCCTGGGCCTCTGTGTCGCTCATGCCGATGAGCACAGGGTAGTTGATGGTGATATTGTTGATGGAATAGGTTTTTTTGGTTTCCTCCATGCGGCCGGAGGAGGAGCCGGTTTCGTCCGTGCCGCCGATATCGACAATCAGATTTCCGTTTTCGTCCGTGCTGAAACGGTCCTCCGGGGAATCCTCCGTTTCTGGGGTCTCGCTTTCTGTGATGGTTTCTTCAGCCGTTGTGTCAGGAGCTTCTGTCTGAGGATTGTCGGAGCTTGTTTCAGGGGCAGGGGTTTCTGCTTCTGTGAGAGGCTCCACCTGAGGCATCAGGACAGAACAGCCGCCAAAAACAAATGCTGCAGATATGCCCAAGGCCAAAAGTATTTTTTTTCTCATAATTACCTCTTTCTGACGCACTTGCTGCGTCATCATGGTAGATTTGAAAGTTTACTTTCAAACTTACCTCTTTCTGACGCACTTGCTGCGTCATCATGGTAGATTTGGAAGCTTACTTCCAAACTTCTCCTTCCTGCCTGTTAGCCAGGCCAAGCATACGCTTTGTCCCATATAATAGCATAGTTTCTGAAATTTGCCTATAAAAACTTTTTTAAATTATGTTACAATTTTCTGCAAAATCCCCCTTGTTTTTTTGAAAAAATTATGATATAATCCGCATTTAGGTGCGTGTTTAAACGCCGCGCACAGTATTCACGTATTCCTAAAGTGTCAGGACGGTGCCGAGAGGTCCCTGGCCCTGGGAGTGCGGAAGAACTATAACCAAATAAAAGGAGAAAAGACATGAGCGTTATTTCAATGAAGCAGCTGCTTGAAGCAGGTGTTCACTTTGGACACCAGACCAGAAGATGGAACCCGAAAATGGCTCCCTACATCTATACCGAGAGAAACGGTATTTACATCATCGACCTGCAGAAGTCTGTGGGCAAGGTAGACGAGGCTTACAATGCAGTGGCGCAGATCGCAAAGGAAGACGGTATCATCCTGTTCGTTGGTACTAAGAAGCAGGCGCAGGACGCCATCCAGTCCGAGGCTGAGAGATGCGGTATGTATTATGTAAATCAGAGATGGCTGGGCGGTATGCTGACCAACTTTAAGACCATCCAGGGCCGTATCGCCCGTCTGAAAAAGATCGAGCAGATGAGCGAGGACGGAACCTTTGACCTACTTCCAAAGAAGGAGGTTATCGAGATCAAGAAGGAGTGGGAGAAGCTGGAGAAGAATCTTGGCGGTATCAAGGACATGCCCAGAATCCCCGACGCCATCTTTGTTGTAGATCCCAAGAAGGAGCATATCTGCGTACAGGAGGCTCATGCACTGGGTATTCCCCTTATTGGTATCGCTGACACCAACTGCGATCCGGAGGAACTGGATTATGTAATCCCTGGCAATGATGACGCCATCCGGGCTGTAAAGCTCATTGTTTCCAAGATGGCAGACGCTGTGATCGAGGCTAAGCAGGGCGAGGTTTACAGCGATGTTGAGGAGGCTATGGCAGAGGGTGAGGAGATCACCGATGTTGAGCAGATCGCAGCAGATTCTGAGAACTAATCCACAGGATTTTGATGTACTCCCAGGGGTTCATGAGAATCCCTGGGAATCTTTGATTAGAGAGACTATGAATATGGAGGTAATGACATGGCAGCTATTTCAGCAGCAATGGTAAAAGAGTTAAGAGAGATGACCGGCGCCGGCATGATGGATTGCAAGAAGGCGCTGGCAGCAACTGACGGAGATATGGACAAGGCTGTGGAGTTTTTAAGAGAGAAGGGACTTGCAGCAGCCGGTAAGAAGGCTGGCCGTATCGCAGCAGAGGGTATCGTATCCATGCTGGTTCAGGATGACAAGAAGGCAGTCATCGTAGAGGTAAATTCAGAGACAGATTTCGTGGCTAAGAACGCATTGTTCCAGGAGTATGTTGGACAGGTTGCAGCACAGGCTATTAAGTCCTCCAACGAGGGCAATATCGACGCATTCTTGGAGGAGACCTGGGAGCTTGACCCTGCGTTTACCGTAGCACAGGCATTGTCCCAGAAGATCGCAGTTATCGGCGAGAACTTAAAGATCAGACGTTTTGCGACGGTGGAGGCAGCTGACGGCTGTGTCGTATCCTACAGCCACGGCGGCGGACGCATCGGCGTTTTGGTTGCGGCTTCCACAAGCGTTGTAAATGATGAGGTAAAGGAAGCTTTAAAGAATGTGGCTATGCAGGTAGCGGCGCTTTCTCCCAAGTATGTCTCCAGAGATGAGATTGACGCAGACTACATCGCCCATGAGAGAGAGATTCTTCTGGCTCAGATCAAGAACGATCCCAAGGAGGCAGCAAAGCCTGAGAAGGTGATCGAGGGCATGATCAACGGCCGTCTGAACAAGGAGATGAAGGAGATCTGCCTGGTAGACCAGGTTTATGTAAAAGCAGAGGATGGCAAGCAGACCGTAGGCCAGTATCTGAAGGAGGTTTCCAAGGCTGTTGGCGCTGAGGTTTCTGTTAAGTCCTTCGTTCGCTATGAGACCGGAGAGGGCCTGGAGAAGAAGAATGAGGATTTTGCAGCTGAGGTTGCTGCGCAGATGGGAAAGTAATCTAAGATTCACTGTAAACCCTGCAGTAATAACTGATGAACAAAACGAGACTTCTGTGGAGGTCTCGTTTTTTTTATACTAAAAACAATCATAGGATGGCAGCACTCCGAAGAGGAGCGCTGCCCACAGGAGGACATTTTAAACATTGTTGGCATAATATGCCGGCTCAATAGATATGAGGGTTAAGATGATGAGAAGAAGATTTGTGACGGGCGGGTTACTGCTTTTGATTGCAGCCATATTGGGAGGCTGCGGGAGTGAGGGATGGACAGCGGATGGCGTGAAGAGCGCCTCGGGTCTGGAAAAACAGGAGGAGCAGGAGACGTTGGAAGAGCAGGGAGATATAACATTACAGGAAACACTGAGTATGCAGACAGAACAGAATGGAGATGGATGGTATACGGTCGATTCCTATATTTCAGATGTGATTGCGGACCCGGTTTTCGGGGATTACGGCAGACTGATCTTCCCTGTGGATACATGGTATTACAGTGGAAATACCCTGGGGGAGCTGCGTCTCACCTGGTACAATAACATTGATCCGGATGAAACTGTGGAAATTGTGAATTACATGAAGGATCATGCCTAGGCGGGGGAAACCATCTTTTTCGATATCTACACGGAGGAGGAGAAGGCGGCAGATCCGGATAAGGAAGACACAGGGCTGTTCTTCTTTAAGGGTGAGCCGGGTGAAAAATTTGCTGTGTGTAATGCCGGCGGGGGCTTTGCCTATGTGGGGGCCATGCATGACAGCTTTCCCCATGCTTTGGAGCTGTCAAAAATGGGCTATAACGCCTTTGCTCTCATCTATCGTCCCGGCGCTCAGACTGCATGTGAGGATCTGGCCCGGGCCATCAGCTTTATCTTTAAACATGCCGATGAGTTGGAGGTGGACACGGATTGCTATTCCCTGTGGGGCGGCAGTGCGGGGGCAAGGATGGCGGCATATCTGGGTACCTATGGCACAGCGGCCTTTGGTGGGGACGACCTGCCAGGGCCCGGCGCAGTGATCATGCAGTACACGGGTCACAGCGAATACGCGGAAAATGACCCGCCTACCTATGCCTGTGTGGGGGACAGGGATGGGATTGCCAACTGGCGTACCATGGAATCCCGCATCAACCATCTGAAGAATCTGGGAATTGACACGGAGTTTCATGTATATGCAGGCCTTGGACATGGCTTTGGCCTTGGAACCGGCACGGTGGCGCAGGGCTGGATTCTGGATGCGGTGGCTTTCTGGGAAAGGCAGAGCAGCTAAAACGCTTTAAAACAAAAAACTAAACATTTACAATATTCTCCCAATATGATAAAATTATACTTGCATTATTATGGTATTAGCAGTAAGAGAAAATTACCCCCGGGAGAACCTATGAAGAGAAAAATTTTAGGAGTAAGGCCAACCTTGCGGCAAATACCAACCACTTTGCTGCCATCATGCAGGGCAGGATGAAGGAGGAGCCCATCATTCCGGAGGATAAGAAATGACTACCAGACTATTCGTTTTGGAAGGATATCACAGGAATAAATTGTAGAGTATTTTGAGGAGGACGGACATGGAGTATCGTATTAACAGAAGAACCAACGACAGAATAAGCGTGATAGGACTGGGCACAAGCTACATATCGGATTCTTCCGAGAAGGATGCTATAGAGGCTCTTGCCTATGCCTATGAGCAGGGCATAAACTACGCCGACCTGGCCACCGCTGGGGCAAAAACCTTTGGCTACTACGGCAAGGCCCTGGGGGATGTGCGAAAAGAAATGCTCTATCAGGTACACTTTGGGGCAAACTATGAGACAGGGGCGTATGGCTGGACCACCAAAGGAGAGGTGATAAAGCGCCAAGTGGATTGGATGCTGTCAGAGCTTAAGACAGACTACATAGACTATGGATTTATCCACTGCATTGACGAGGTTAAGGACTGGGAGGCATACAAAAAGGGCGGTGCTTTGGACTTCCTGCTTGACATGAAGAAGCAGGGTGTTGTGCGCCATATTGGAATGTCAACCCACAATCCTGCCACTGCAAAGGTCATTTTAGACACCGGCCTGGCGGATCAGCTGATGTTTTCCATAAACCCCGGCTATGACTATCAGCAGGGGGAGTATGCCAACGGCAGCAGTGATGAGCGCTTGAGTCTTTACAGGAGATGTGAGGCGGAGGGTATAGGGATATCTGTGATGAAGCCCTTCTCCGGGGGCCAGCTTCTGGACGAGAAGACCTCGCCCTTTAAAAGAGCTCTTACCAGGTATCAGTGCATCCAGTACGCTTTAGATAAGCCCGGGGTTCTCACCGTACTACCCGGTATCAGAAATGTGCAGGATGTGAAGGATCTGCTCAGGTTTTTTGAGGTTTCAGAGGAGGAGAGGGACTACTCCTGCCTGGGAGATTTCACCCCCAGTGACGCCTCCGGCATATGCGTCTACTGCAATCACTGCCAGCCCTGTCCCATGGGTATCAATGTGGGATTGGTGAACAAATACTTTGATCTGGCAAAGGCGGGGGATGACATGGCGGTTTCTCATTACAATGGACTTTGTGTAAAGGCAGACGCCTGTGTTCGCTGCGGACACTGTGACTCCCGCTGTCCCTTCCATGTAAAGCAGATGGATCGGACGGGGGAGATTGCGGAGTATTTTAAGGCCAGAGGATCAATGTGATATCAGGATTCAAAATATCTTTGAACTCTAACATCTAAATATTCCCTTAATGTTACTGAAAAAGCAGAGCGAAAATAACCGCTCTGCTTTTGCTGCGAGCTGTGCGACATCGCAAATCGAGTAGGGGGCTCTTTTCCCCTACTCGATGTATGACGGGCAAGGGCCAAAATGCCTGAGTGAAAGGAAATTATTACGCATATCAGACATAAAAAATATTGACATGACCGGGCAGCTGTGGTAAACTAATATACGTAAGTCGCAGTTATAAAATGGGAGTAATACAGCAATGAAGCTACGTTCAGAATACATATCAGAGACATTTAAGAGAGAAATCTGGCCCTGCTTTGAGGAAGAATTTTCCGGGGGAAGGGCCCATTCCCTGAAAAATTACAAGAATACTTTGGAGCCCTTCTGCAACTTTGTTCAAAAGGATTTTTTGAGTATCACCCAGGAGGATATCAGCAGCTACTATGCC
Organism: uncultured Lachnospiraceae bacterium; assembly: GCA_944381475.1. GTDB lineage: Bacteria > Bacillota > Clostridia > Lachnospirales > Lachnospiraceae > UBA4292. The sequence goes on from CALWLH010000051.1 coordinate 9,302, forward strand.
TACCTGGAGGGACGTGTGCAGGCAGGAACCATGAGTCAGAGAACCATGCTGACCTACAAAAAAAATCTTCGCGCTCTGTCCTGTGCTGCGGAGCGCTTTATAAAGGAAAAGCAGCTTCCCATTATCTATAATAACTATTTTCACAATAGTGTACAGGGAGATGTGCGGAGCATCAGTGAAAATGCCTGGCTGGCCAGCTCTGAGGAGGTATCCAGGCTTATAGCCCAAGCACACTCCCCCAAGGAGATGCTGGTGCTGGTGATGCTCACGGAGGGCGCCCTGACGGCCAGTCAGATTAGCACGCTCACCTGGGAGGGCCTGGATGAGGAAGGACACTGGTACCGGTATGATGAATGTCATGGCTTTTCTGTCAGCGAACTATTTCTCATTGCTTGGCGGGACTACAAAGAGGAGTTTCTGGAAGCGGGGCAGGAGCCGAAGGGATTGTTGTTTTTGAACCGTAACAAAAACCCCATCAACACTAAGGGCATCAGCTCCCTCATCAAGCGCTGCCGCAGGGAGGCGGGTATTTCCTCTGACATCACCGCAAGACAGCTGCGGGACTATGGGCTGATGCAGAGATTCCAGGGCCTTCTGGCTGCGGGAGATGATGCGGATACCCTTGCCACTGCGTTAGATGATGGACAGATCACCCGGATGCGGGAGCTGTACCTGCATTTTACCCCAGAGGAAGAAGCTTAGGGGAAATGTTAAGGCAATGGTGTGAAATGAAAAGCGAAGATATAATTTTGTCAAAAACTGTGCGCCTTGACTCGGACACCTACCTAAGCCAGCGCGACAACAATATTTTGGTGGGATCCAGTGGAGGTGGAAAGACCCGAATAGGAAAAAAGGTGTTGTGAAAATTGAAGGCAGGGGAAGAGGTACGAAGTACGTGATAAAGTAATCACCATGACAAAGATTAATAATGCAAACTTGTACTATACTGACCATCCTTTGTTTGCGAGGATATTCGTTTCACATATAAGGAGAAATGCGAGCATGATAAAAACTATATATGTACAAATCCCCTTTTCAGGGGTAGCAGAAGGCACCTTACAGCTATGCAGGTGCTTTTTTGGAATAAAACAGATTTGCATTGCTGGAGCCGGAGTTTGACAACAAAAAGAATAAAAGGCCCTTCAACCTTATATATACAAGGACTTGAAGGGCCTTTTGCTTTTTTTCATGCACGTTACAAGGTTTGTTTTTTAAATTTTGCTGGGCGAACTTTTAGAACTGCACCGAGTAGTTAATTCGTTTCATCACTGATTATCTCCGAAAATTATAATTGAACAAAATCGCTGCGCGATGGCCTGCCAAGGCTGTGGCATAGCGATTTTCTGTTTTCTATAACAAAAGCAGTAGAAAGCAAGTCCTAAAAGTAGTATTGTTAAGTCACCACAACGAAACAA
>CALWLH010000052.1 GCA_944381475.1 uncultured Lachnospiraceae bacterium
GTAAAGAACCCCCACCAGAATGAGATTTTCCTTCCGGTTGTCATTGATTTTAAACAGTACCAGAATACCCACGCCGGCCCCCACCAGAAGGCCGCTCATCATGGCTCCGTAGCTTAATACACCCTCCAGGTAGAGCTGGGTGATCACTACAGAGGAGGCGCAGTTTGGAATCAATCCCACGATACCCGCCAGAAATTGGGAGATGAAGGGGCGGTTGTAGATCAGCTGTCTTAAGCTGTCTTCTCCGATAAAGTAGAACAAAATATTTATCACAGCGGAGAACAGAAAAATAAAGATGAACACATTCAGGGTATGTCTCAGGGCAGGCTTGAGGATGCCGTGATGGTGATGGCCTTCCCCTTCCTCAGAGCCATGGTCATGGCAGTGGCAGTGCTCGTTTTCACAGATATGATGGATGTCGATGGGTCTGTGCTTTTTTTTCAGACAGGTAAAATATACAAAATCCACCGCCAGCCCCGCTAGGATACCGATACCGGCTTTTAATAAAAGGGTCTGAATGATAAATTCCGGCGCAGCCTGCTCCGAGATGAGTACCGGAAGCATCTCATCTGATGTGGACAAAAAGATGGCGATGAGGGTTCCCGGGGTGATTACATGTCCTGCGTACAAATTAGCGGCGGCGGCGGAAAATCCGCACTGGGGAACGATCCCCAGAAGTCCGCCGGCGATGGGCGCCCACCGGCCCGCCTTTTCCACCAGGCTGCCGGAGCGGGCGCTGGTTTTTTCTTCGATATACTCCATGATCAGATAAGTGATGAGCAAAAACGGCAGCAGCTTGCAGCTGTCAATCAGCGCATCCAGCAAAGCGTCTAGCATTGTGTTGTCCTCCTATATGCATGTGTTCATTTTCAGCGTTTTTGAATGAAAGTACATCCTAGAAGCTCGGTGAAAATAAGGTACAAATATCAAAAGCTTACCATAAAAATAAAATTTGTCAAGGTTATCTCCGATAATGAAAATAAATCTCATTAAAGTGTGGTCAAAATATCGAAATAACGCAAAAAGCAGATAAAAATTTCATAAAGCATTCGTTCACAGAATGAACACAATTTTTGCGTAAAGCTATCACAATTTAAAGATATACTTTTCTGCAATGCTGCACTTTTCTTATGGAGTGCATGACAAGGAGGAACAGACGTGATTGAGGTAAAAAATCTTACCAAGGTATATGGCAGTCATGTCGCTGTGGACGACATCAGCTTTACCCTGGAGCCGGGAAATATCTACGGGTTTCTGGGGCCTAACGGCGCTGGAAAATCCACCACCATGAATATTATGACGGGCTATATTGCCGCCACCAGCGGTGAGGTCATCATCAATGGGCACAATATTCTGGATGAGCCGGAGGAGGCAAAGGCCTGTATCGGATATCTTCCTGAGCTGCCGCCCCTGTACATGGAAATGACCGTGGAGGAATATCTGCGCTTTGCGGCAAAGCTAAAAAAAATACCGAAAAGCAAGCAGAAGGATGCGGTGGAGGAGGTGATCCAGCTGACGAAGCTGGAAGAGTACAGAAGGCGTTTGATCGCAAACCTGTCAAAGGGCTATAAGCAGCGCGTGGGTCTGGCCCAGGCAGTGCTCGGCATGCCGGAGATTATCATTCTGGATGAACCTACCGTTGGCCTGGACCCCAGGCAGATCATCGAGATCCGGGATATGATCAAAACCCTGTCAAAGGGTCATACGGTCATCTTAAGCTCCCACATTCTCCAGGAGATCAGCGCAGTCTGCGATCACATCCTGATCATTGCCAGGGGACATCTGGTGGCCAGCGATACACCTGAAAATCTGATTAAGCAATATACCCAGGAAAAGCAGATGAAGCTTTTAGTCCGGGGTTCTATTCCGGAGGTAAAGTCCGTGCTAAACCGTATCGAGGGTATCCTAGAGCCCAGTGTCACGGTTAACTTTTTGGAGGAGGGCGCTGTGGATGTACAGTTTAAGCTGGACGTACAGACGGATGTGCGGGAAACGCTCTTCCACGCTTTTGCGGAGGATGGACTGCCTATTTTAAGCATGATCAATTATGAACCCACCCTGGAGGACATCTTTATGGAGCTTACCAGTCTGGAGGAACAGAGAGCCATAGAACAGGAGGAGGAGGCTGTCCGCCAGAGGATGCTTAAGAAGCAGTGGAAATCCCCTTCAAAGGAGCAGAAGCAGGAGGAGGCAAGGCCCTCAAAGGAGCATAGAGCGGATATGACAGAGGAGAAGAAAGAGGACGGCGAGGAGGAGCAGGCATGATTGCGGTTTTTCAGAGAGAATTTAAATCCTATTTCAGTAATATGATTGGCTATGTGGTTGTGGCGGCCCTGACCTTTTTTCTGGGCTATGCCTACTGCGCTTATAATGTAGGGGCGGGCTATCCCTATTTTGGAATTTCCCTTTCCGCCATGGTGGTGTATCTTCTGATCCTGACCCCCCTTCTGACCATGAAAAGCCTGTCAGAAGAGAAAAAGACAAAGACAGATCAGCTTCTTTTGACGGCTCCGGTCAGTGTGACCCAGGTGGTTCTTGGAAAATACCTGGCCATGATGGCAGTGCTTGGCATTCCCATGCTGATTTCCTGCATATACCCCTTACTTCTGCTGCAGCAGACTTACCACAGTCTGCTCATCGACTACTGCTGCATTTTGGCCTATTTTCTGCTGGGAGGTGTCTACATTGCCATTGGCATGTTTGTATCCTCGCTGACAGAGAGCCAGATTATTTCCGCAGTGCTGTCCTTTGCTATTTTTTACCTCATGTCCATCATGCAGTCCCTTACATCCCATATTCCGGAGGCCAGTCAGGCAAATGCCATCGGCTTTTGCGTCCTGGCTCTTGTCATCGGACTGCTGATTTATCACGTTACAAAGAATTTTTATGCTGCGGCCATGTGCTTTCTGTGGATGGTGATCGCCATCTGGGTTATTTACTTTATTGATAACACGCTGTTTGTGGGAGCGCTTGCCAAAGTGCTGAACGCCATATCCTTCTCAAACGGCATCAGCTATTTTGCGAATGGTATTTTCAATGTGACGGACATGGTGATGAACCTGTCCATGATCATAATCTTTGTGTTTCTGACAGTACAGTCTGTGCAGAAGCGCAGATGGAATTAGGAGGGGACAACAATGAAAGAAAGAATCAAGAAGGCATTTCATGCGAGCTCCTTCCGGTACGGAACCTTCAGCATTATTTTATCGGCGGTTGTCATTGCCATCCTGGTGGCGGTGAACCTGATCGTGCGCCAGCTGCCCACGGAGCTTATCAATATCGACATCAGCGAGGAAAAGCTGTATTCCATCGGGGATACCACAAAGGAGCTGGTGAGCGCCATTCAGGATGATGTGTCCATCTACATGATTGCCGCAGAGGGGAGTCTTGATGAGACAACAAATCAGATGCTTCAGAAGTATGCGGATTTGTCATCCCACGTTACTGTTACACAGGTGGACCCGGATACGGATCCCACATTTCTCACCAGCCATGAGCTGACAAGCGAGGATCTGTCCGGCTATACGGATGTCCTGGTGGTCAGCGACAAGCGTCAGAAGTTTATCTCTTATCTTGATATGTATGAGGTAAGCTACACCAGTTACTATTCCTACGATGTGAACTATGACGGGGAGGGAGAGGTGACCAGTGCTGTTTCCTACGTCACTACGGATGTGCTTCCAAAGATGTATGTGCTGGAAGGACATGGTGAGGAGGCATTTTCAGACAGCGTCAGCAAGCTTATCAGCAAAAACAATATTGAGACTGCCTCTTTGAACCTGGCCACGGCGGGCAGCGTTCCGGAGGACTGTGATATTCTCGCCATCATTAAGCCCCAGACCGACTTTACCGAGGATGAGGTGGAGGCTTTGGAGAGCTATGTGGCATATGGCGGAAACTGCGTGATTATCAACTACGCGGATAAGCAGGCGGATATGCCCAATTACTGTGAATTTCTTGCTTATTACGGTGTGGAGATACCTTCCGGCGGCTGTATCTTTGAGGCCTCCGGCTACAGCTTAAGCACCGCCCGCTGGGAGATCTACGAGCCTCTGACGGCGGATCACGATATTACCTCCTCCTTTACAAGCAGCTTTGTAGCGTCAAATTATGCCCAGCCCATTTATCAGCTGGAGGGTATGAGAAGCACCTTGACCATCACGCCCTTTTTGACTACCAGCGACGGGGCATGGTTCAGAACGGATCTGACAAATGAGCAGCGGGATGAGAAGATCGACTCGGATGTGGACGGTCCCTTCGACCTGGCTGTGGCCATCACGGACTCCACAAATGAGGGTCAGGGAAAAATCGTCCTCTTTGCAACCTATGACCTGCTTTACAGCGGTTATACAAACCTGGCCAATGCGGATTTGTTTGTAAGCGCTGTCAATTATCTGTGCAGTCTGGATACCAGCATCAACATCGCGGTAAAGAGCACCAGTATTCCCCGTAATACTGCAACCAATGGGCAGCTGCAGATGAGCATGATGGTGTTTGAGATTACCATTCCCCTGGTAATCCTGGGGGCTGGTTTTGTAATTTGGTTCAGAAGGAGAAGGCAATAATATGGCAGTAAGTAAAAAGAAAAAGAAGAAATATATTGGGCTTCTGATCCTGATTTTGCTGTGTGCAGTCCTTTTTGCGGGGTATGCGGTTCTCTCACAAAAAATGGCTGACGATGAGGCGGCGGAGAGTACCACAGCAGCCTCTCTGGAGAACCTGTTTGAGCTGGAAAACACGGATATCTTACAGGTATCCTACCGGGTAGAGGATCAGACCCTGACCTTTAAGCGGGACAGCAGCGAGGATGAGTGGTACAGTACGGAGGACGAGAGCCTGCCCGTTGACCAGTCGGCCATTGGATCCGTAGTGAGCACCGCCTGCGCTGTCACCATCAACCAGGTGATAGCGTCGGATCTTGAAAATAAAGCCGCCTATGGTCTGGAGGAACCTGCCTGTGAGGTGCGAATGACGGATGCGGACGGCAGAGAGTATGTGCTCTACATTGGCGACACCACCGGCAGCACCACGGACAGACGCTACGCCTATGTGGAGGGAGAGGAGCGCATCCTTTCCATCTCCAGCACCATTGTCTCCAAGCTGAACACGGATCTCCAGTCTCTGCTTTCCGTGGAGGAGTACCCGTCCTTTGAAGAGGATGCCATGACCCATATTTACTATGAGGATGCAAATCAGACCATGGAGCTGTTTAATGATCCGGAGGATCTGACGGAGGCGGAAGCCATCGGCACCACCACCTGGTATTACATGGAGGATGGGGTGTATCTGCCTCTCAACCAGTCCCATTCCACAGAGCTGCTCCCTGCCATTACCGGCATTACCTTTGAAGCCTGTGTCACCTATCATGCGGATGACGAGGAGATGGAGGGATATGGCCTGGCGGAGCCTGCGGCCCAGCTGACGGTGGACTATACCGTCACCGAGAGCGACCAGGTGGAGACGGAGACCACGAACGATTCCGGCAGCAGATATGAGACTGTTACCACCACCTCTGAGGAAAGCGTCACAGTCAATATCGGAAACAAATGCGAGGGCGAGGAGTTTTATTATGCAACGCTGAATGACGGCCGTACGGTCTATAAGCTGGACGCGGAAACCGTGGAGCTGTTCACGGAAAATGTGTTGTCGGATTACTGCTTAAGCTATTACCCGACGCTGTGCAACTTCGACGGCATAGAGGAGATTTATGTCGCCTATGAGGGAAAGACCCTGGAGATTTCCGTTACCCAGACCAAGGAAACTGACGAGGAGGGCAATGAGACAACGGTTTACAGCTGTAAGCTCAACGGCTCTGATTTTGAAGAGGATGAGGCCAGAACCATTTTCAGCAGCCTGATTCGGGTGACGGCGGATCACATCATTCCGGATGAGGATATTAAGACCGACGGGGAGGCGGTGTTTAGCTGCACCTATTATACCAGCTATGATAAGAAGCCGGAGATCACCTTTGAGATTTCCGAGTATGACGCAACCTACTATCAGCTTTCTTTAAACGGAAAGGCAAAATATGCCATCACAAAGCAGGAATTCAACACACTGGTATCCAGCCTGGAGGAGTATTTGGAGTAGGAGTGGAAATGCTCTTGCTGAAATAAAACGGAGAGTTACAGTCTGAAAAAAGGCTTGTGCCACAGAAATGGGGCACAAGCCTTTTTTGGGATAAGCCCTGTTTGCCGCTGGGTTAAGGTAGACAAAAGTAAATGCTTGCGGTATAATATGATATCAGGGTCAAAAGGTCATACATGCCATGCGAGCATGGCAATGTATGACTTTGGGACCCACAAAACAGCGAAAAGTAGCCATTTTTCGAGAAACTCTATGATTATACAAAATAAAAAGGAGAGTGACCAATGAAGGAATTATTGTTTTTGAAGCCTGTATTTAAGGAGACGATCTGGGGCGGGAATCGCTTAAGAACGGACTATGGATACGACATTCCCAGCGACCATACAGGGGAGTGCTGGGCTATCAGTGCCCATCCAAACGGGGATGGGGTGATCGCCAACGGAACCTATAAGGGAGAGCATCTGTCCTCCCTCTGGAAGAACCACAGGGAGCTGTTCGGCGGGCTTTGCGGAGATCAGTTTCCTCTGTTGGTAAAGATTATTGACGCCAAGGCGGACTTGAGTATCCAGGTGCACCCGGACGATGCTTACGCCGCAGAGCATGAGAATGGTTCCCTGGGAAAGACCGAGTGCTGGTATATTCTGGACTGCGATCCAGGCGCCCAGATCGTGGTGGGGCATCACGCAAAGAACCACCAGGAGGTGGAGGAAATGATTCGGGGCGGCAGATGGGATGCGTTTATCCGGGTGATTCCCATCCGCAAGGGAGATTTCTTCCAGATCACACCGGGAACAGTACATGCGATCAAGACCGGAACCCTGATTCTGGAAACCCAGCAAAGCAGCGATATCACATACAGAGTGTACGACTATGACCGCCTCCAGGACGGCAAGCCCAGACAGCTTCACGTACAGCAGAGCATTGACGTCATCAAGGCGCCTTTTGTGCCCCAGAATGCAGACGGGGAAACCACCAGTGTGGGGGATGCGGAAATCACAAAGCTGGTATCCTGTGAATATTATTCCGTCTATAAGCTCACAGTAAAGGGAAAGGCAACTATTCCAAATAATAATCCTTTTGTAAACGTCAGCATCCTTTCCGGAAGCGGTACGATAGACGGTGTTCCAGTAAAAAAGGGGGATCACTTTATCATCCCCGCAGGCTATGGGAACATCACCTGGGAGGGAGAGCTCTTTCTCATTGCCTCCAGCGTGCGGTAAATCATGTGATTAAGGAACAAAAGGATGAACTACAAACTCATAGCCATGGATCTGGATGGCACTCTGACCAATTCAGAAAAGAAGATTTCAAAAAGAACCTATGAGGTGCTGATGGAGGCCCAGGAGCGGGGCATTCGGCTGGCTCTGGCCTCCGGTAGGACCGACATCGGCGTCAGCAGACTGGCGGATGAGCTGAAGCTGGATGCGTACGGCGGCTTTGTGCTGTCCTTTAACGGCGCAAGGATTATTGACTGGAGGACCCGCCAGGCCCTGCGGGCCATCCCTGTGCCGGAAAAACGGCTGGGAGCAATCTATGCCGTCAGCAGGGAATATGACCTGCCCCTGCTGGCCCATGAGGGCGACCACCTGATTGTGGAGCAGCCGGATCATCCCTACATTATCCTGGAGGCAAAGATCAACCAGATGCCCATCAAAAAAATCGATTCCTATGCAGAGTATGTGCGCTTCCCCATCTATAAGTTTATCGCCGTGGGAGAGGGGGAGCGCCTGGCTCGTCTGGAGCCTTTGGTGCAAAAGCGCCTGGAGCCGGAATGCGAGGTATACCGCTCCACGCCCTTTTTTCTGGAGATTGTGGGAGCGGGAGCCAACAAGGGAGAGGCGGTTTCCTTTCTGGCAGAGCACTTAGGGATTTCCCTGGGGCAGGTGATTGCCTTCGGCGACGGATATAATGATATTACCATGCTTTCTGCTGCGGGACTGGGGGTGGCCATGGAAAACGCAGAGAAAGAGGTGAAGGAGGCGGCGGACTGCGTCACCGCCTCAAACGATGAGGATGGTATAGCCCTTCTTCTGGAAGAGGTTTGGGAAAAATAGAGAGGAGCAGTCATGGAGGATGGAATCCTTAGAGCAGCGGCAGCGACCCCTGTGGTGGGTGTTGCGGATGTGGAAAGCAATAAGCAGAGAATATTGGAGATGATCGACGAGGCGGTGGGGGAGAAGGTGAAGCTTCTGGTATTTCCGGAGCTGGTGCTGACAGGATATACCTGCAGCGACCTGTTTTTGCAGAAGATATTGCTGGACAGCGCGCAGAAAGCTCTTAGGGAGATTGTGTTATACAGTGAAAAGCTGGAGCTGATGATTGTTCTGGGACTGCCCTGGGAGCACTGCTGCAAACTATATAATGTGCAGGCATTTATCTGCCATGGAAGGCTTTTGGGGCTGGTGCCAAAGACCTGGCTTCCAAATTACAATGAATTTTATGAGATGCGCCATTTCAACTCCGGCGCAGGACTGCATACGGTTACGGAATTTACGGATGCCCTGGGGGAAAGCCATCAGGTGCCCCTGGATACAGACCTGCTCTTTGCATGTGCTGGTATGCCCCAGTTTGTGCTGGCGGGGGAAATCTGCGAGGATGTATGGGCGCCCAATCCCCCCAGCATTCGCCATGCCCTGGCAGGGGCCACGGTGATCGCCAACTGCTCCGCCAGCGATGAGGCCACAGGCAAGGCAGAGTACAGAAGAAACCTGATCACAGGACAGTCCGCCCGCCTGGTGTGCGGCTATATCTATGCCAATGCGGGGGAGGGGGAATCCACCCAGGATCTGGTATTTGGCGGTCATAACATCATCGCGGAGAATGGCTCCCTCCTCTCAGAGGGGAAACGGTTCACGCCGGGTATGATCATAGGGGATCTGGATCTGGGAAAAGTAGAAAGTGAGCGCCGCCGTATGACCAGCTTTCAGGTGGATGACGCTACCCACAAAAAGATTTCCTTTACCTTAAAAATGGAACGGATGGATCGGCTCAGGCGTTTTATTGCACCCCTGCCCTTTGTGCCGGGATCTGCGGCGGACCGGGAGGCGCGATGTGAGGAGATCCTTTCTATTCAGGCAAATGGACTGAAAAAGAGGATGTCTCACACTGGCAGCCGTCATGCAGTGATGGGCATTTCGGGGGGGCTTGATTCCACCCTGGCTCTGCTTGTGGTGGCGAAGGCCTTTGATCTTTTGCGCATCCCTCGGGAAAATATATTATGCGTCACTATGCCCTGCTTCGGAACCACGGGCAGAACCTATCAGAATGCCTGCCTTCTGACAAAGAGGATTGGCGCCACGCTCAGGGAGATTGACATCAGGGCCTCAGTCCGTCAGCATTTTGCAGATATCGGTCATGACGAGGATCATCACGATGTGACTTACGAAAACTGCCAGGCCAGGGAGCGAACCCAGATTCTGATGGATATTGCCAACAAGGAGGGCGGTATGGTGATCGGTACGGGGGATTTGTCGGAGCTGGCTCTTGGCTGGGCAACCTACAACGGAGATCATATGTCCATGTACGGCGTCAACTGCTCCATCCCCAAGACCCTGGTGCGCCATCTGGTGCGCTATTATGGGGATACCTGCGGGGATAAGGAGCTGAAAAGCGTGCTGATGAATATTCTTGACACCCCGGTGAGTCCGGAGCTTCTGCCCCCGGAAAATGGAGAAATCGTCCAGAAAACAGAGGATCTGGTTGGCCCCTATGAACTGCACGATTTCTTTCTCTACTATATGCTGCGTTTCGGATTTGCGCCTGGAAAGCTGTTTCGATATGCCTGCCAGGCCTTTGAGAGCGACTATGAGCCCTCCTATATTCTCAAATGGCTGAAGGTTTTTGTGCGCCGCTTTTTCTCTCAGCAGTTTAAGCGTTCCTGTCTGCCGGATGGCCCCAAGGTTGGTTCTGTGGCAGTTTCGCCCCGGGGGGATCTGCGGATGCCAAGCGATGCTGTCAGCGCCCTGTGGTTAAAGGAGCTGGATGAGATCACTCTGCCAGTCTAATTCGCTGCATTGGGATTTTCCGCCTTTGCCAGGGCGGCGTTGATAGCATTTACAAGGAGCTCGGAGGTGTATTTCATGTCGTCAGCATACAGCAGGTCCTTGGTTGACTGATTCTCTATAATCTGGACGGATACGCTTTCCAGAGCGCTCTCCATCAGCGGAAACATGGTGGTGACGGTCTCGGACAGGTTTACAAAGCGGATGGAGCGGATTTTATCCCTGCTGACACTGACCTCCACATCCAGCTCCTGATTATTTAAGGTGATGGTGGTGGTGTAGACGCCCGGTATGTATGCGGAAGTGTTTACGCTTTCATTTCCTTTTCCCTTGAACATGAAAATCAGCAGCAGGATCAGGATGATGCCCAGTCCGGCAAACAACAGCGTGATAACGAGATTTTTCATTTTCAATACTACGATTTTGGTGTTGGCACTCATGGCGCTCTCCTTTATACAGTACCGGAGATTTTTCAAATCTCCGGTTTTTTTTAGTAAATATATGGAACATTGACAAATTTTATGCAAGATTTTTAAATTATTTCCTTGTTATTTCAAGGCTTTTCAGTTATACTTATTCTTACAGTGCCCTTTTGGGAAAACGCAAAAACACAGGAGGTTTGTATGGGGTACAAGATTTTAGACTATGACTATATGCTGAAGAACTATGAGGGGGATATCAACCTTCGCATGGATAATCTGAAGCGTTGCAAGGAGCGTATCCTTGCAAAGGATCAGACATTGTCGGATTTTGCCAACGGCTTTGAGTATTTTGGCTTTCACAAAACCGGGGGCGGCTGGTATTACAGGGAATGGGCGCCCGGGGCAGAAAAGATGTATCTCACCGGCGACTTTTGTAACTGGGATCCCAAGGCCCATGAGATGACAAATATTGGAAACGGCATTTATGAGATTTTTCTTCCGGGAGAGGATACTCTTTATAACGGCTGCAGGGTGCAGGCGGTGATCATTCACGGCGGCCAGGAGCTTCGCCGTATTCCCACCTATGCAACCCGTGTGGAGCAGGAGCCGGGAACCATTCAGTGGAATGCCGTGATCCATGTTCCTGAGAAACCCTTCCGCTGGACAGACAAAAAGTTTGCCCCAGAGATGCCTCCCCTGATTTATGAGTGCCATATCGGAATGGCCCAGAACAAGCTGGGAATCGGAACCTATGAGGAATTTACAAAGAACACCCTTCCCAGGGTGAAGGAGCTGGGATATAATACCATACAGATTATGGCCATTATGGAGCACCCCTATTATGCGTCCTTTGGCTATCAGGTGACGAATTTCTTTGCGGCGTCCAGCCGTTTCGGCTCCCCGGAGG
>CALWLH010000053.1 GCA_944381475.1 uncultured Lachnospiraceae bacterium
AGATGACAGATTGCTATGTGAGTCCATTATCTGAGCGCTATGCCAGTAAGGAGATGCAGTATATTTTTTCACAGGATAAGAAATTCCGCACCTGGAGGCAGCTTTGGATTGCCCTTGCAGAGGCGGAGCATGAACTGGGGCTGAATGTGACCCAGGAACAGATTGACGAGCTGAAGGCCCATGCAGAGGATATCAACTACGATGTGGCAAAGGAGCGGGAGAAGCTGGTGCGCCACGACGTGATGTCCCACGTGTACGCCTATGGACAGCAGTGCCCCAAGGCCAAGGGAATCATCCATCTAGGAGCAACCTCCTGCTATGTTGGTGACAATACGGATATCATCATTATGACGGAGGCTTTGAAGCTGGTGAGGAAAAAGCTTTTAAATGTGATGAACGAGCTGGCAAAGTTTGCGGATCAGTATAAGGATCAGCCCACCCTCGCCTTTACGCATTTTCAGCCTGCCCAGCCCACAACTGTGGGAAAACGGGCGACCCTCTGGCTGATGGATCTGAAGATGGATTACGATGATATCTGCTATCTGATCGATTCCATGAAGCTTTTGGGCTCCAAGGGTACCACAGGCACCCAGGCCAGCTTTATGGAGCTGTTTGAGGGAGATACGGATAAGATCAAGAAGCTGGAGCAGATCATAGCGGACAAGATGGGCTTTGACGGCTGCTACCCGGTTTCCGGGCAGACCTATTCCAGAAAGGTGGACAGCAGAGTATTAAACTGCCTTTCCGGCATTGCCTTAAGCGCTCACAAGTTTTCCAATGATATCCGTCTGCTCCAGCACCTGAAGGAGGTGGAAGAACCCTTCGAGAAGAACCAGATCGGCTCCTCCGCCATGGCCTATAAGAGAAATCCCATGAGGAGCGAACGCATCGCGTCTCTGGCAAATTATGTGATTGCGGACACCATCAACCCCATGATGACCGCTGCCACCCAGTGGTTTGAGAGAACACTGGACGACTCGGCAAACAAGAGAATCAGTATTCCGGAGGGCTTTCTGGCCATTGACGGTATTCTTGATTTGTACTTAAATGTTGTGGACGGTCTGGTAGTATACACAAAGGTTATTGAAAAGCATCTGATGGCGGAGCTGCCTTTTATGGCTACGGAGAATATCATGATGGATGCGGTGAAGAAGGGCGGAGACCGCCAGGAGCTCCACGAGGTAATCCGTACCCTATCCATGCAGGCAGGGGCCAATGTAAAGCAGGAGGGAAAGGACAATAACCTGCTGGAGCTGATCGCGGCGGATGAGCATTTTGACCTGACACTGGAGGAGCTTCAGAATACTATGGATCCGAAAAAGTACGTAGGGCGTTCCGTTCAGCAGGTGGAGGAGTTCCTGGATGAGGTAATAAAGCCTGTCCTGGAGGACAATAAGGAAATGCTGGGAATGAAGGCCGCCATCAACGTGTGATAACTTTAGGTTATGAAAAATATAATCAATACTGATTGTACTTATGATAAGAACTGTGTTATTCTCACATAGTTGGGTTTTTCCAGAAAAACGAGTATTTTACAGCGAAAACGGAGGAATACTATGGTAAGAGCAATCGTTGGTGCAAACTGGGGAGACGAAGGAAAAGGAAAAATTACAGATATGCTGGCTGAAGAGTCAGATATCATCATCCGCTTTCAGGGCGGAAGCAATGCGGGTCATACGATCATCAACAATTACGGACGCTTTGCCCTTCATCTGTTGCCCTCCGGTGTATTTTATGGTCATACTACAAGCATTATCGGGAATGGCGTGGCGCTGAATATTCCTTATTTAATTAAGGAAATTGACAGTCTGGTTTCCCAGGGGGTACCGAAGCCAAAGATTCTGGTTTCTGACCGCGCCCAGCTGCTGATGCCCTACCATGTAAAGTTTGACGAGTATGAGGAGGAGCGCCTGGGCAAGAAGTCCTTTGGCTCCACCAAGTCAGGTATCGCCCCCTTCTATTCAGATAAGTACGCCAAAACCGGCATCCAGGTCAGCGAGCTTTTTGACCAGGAAGCCCTGAGGGAAAAGGTCTACCGCATCTGCGAGTTAAAGAACGTGATGCTGGAGCATCTGTATCACAAGCCCGCTCTGGATCCGGAGGAAATATTTGCGCTTCTTCTGGATTATAAAGAGATGGTGGAACCCTATGTGTGCGACGTCTCCGCATATCTGGCAAAGGCTATTAAGGAGGGGAAGAATATCCTGCTGGAGGGTCAGCTTGGCTCCTTAAAGGATCCGGATCATGGAATTTACCCCATGGTTACCTCCTCCTCCACCCTGGCTGCATATGGCGCCATCGGCGCTGGCATTCCTCCTTATGAGATTAAGAATATTACCACCGTTGTGAAGGCTTATTCCAGTGCCGTTGGAGCAGGGGAGTTTGTCAGTGAGATTTTCGGCGATGAGGCAGATGAGCTGAGAAGAAGAGGCGGCGACAAGGGCGAATTTGGCGCAACCACCGGAAGGCCCAGGCGTGTGGGCTGGTTTGACGCTGTTGCTTCCCGCTACGGCTGTCGGATTCAGGGCGCTACAGAGGTTGCGCTGACGGTTCTGGATGTGCTGCGATATCTGGATGAGATTCCCATCTGCGTGGGCTATGAGGTTGACGGTGTTGTGACGAAGGATTTTCCTACCACCGTGAAGCTGGCCAAGGCAAAGCCTGTCTGGAAGACGCTGCCCGGCTGGAAGACAGATATCCGGGGGATTAGGAATTATGAGGAGCTTCCGGAAAACTGCAGAAAATATATTGAGACCATTGAGAAGGAACTGGAGGTTCCCATCACCATGGTCAGCAATGGACCGGGAAGAGACGAGATTATCTACAGAAAATAAGAGAATTTTGCCAGATCCATACACTTTTTGGAGTGTATGGATTTTTCTTTTGAGGGAGAATATATTTCTATCTTGTTTTTTGAAATTTACTATTGACAAAGCTGCAACTGCGTGCTATCTTATTATCAGATGTTAGCACTCCATTAAAACGAGTGCTAACAAAGCGAGGTGAAGGACTTGGAACTGGATGAGAGAAAATTGAAAATATTAAAATCGATTATCCGGAACTATCTGGAAACCGGAGAACCCGTTGGCTCCCGGACGATCTCAAAGGATCCGGAGCTTCAGTTAAGCTCCGCCACCATCCGAAACGAGATGGCGGATCTGGAGGAGATGGGACTGATCATGCAGCCCCATACCTCAGCGGGACGTATACCGACGGATCAGGGCTACAGACTGTATGTGGATCAGCTGATGGAAGACAGCAAGAGGGAGACGAAGGAGGCAAATCAGCTTTTGATCGAGCGAGTGGACCGGGTGGAGCTTCTGCTGAAGAATCTGGCAAAGATTTTGGCGAGCAACACCAACTATGCCACCTTGATCTCCGCGCCCCAGTCCCGTCACAACAAGCTGAAGTTTATCCAGCTTTCAAAGGTGGATGAGCGAAAGGTCCTGGCGGTGATCATGATGGAGGGAAATGTCGTAAGAAACTCCATCCTGGATGCGGTGGATGAGGTGGATGAACAGGTGATGCTGAAGATGAACCTTCTTCTGAATACCATGCTCACGGGCTTGTCCATAGATGAGATCAGTCTGGGACTGATTGCAAAGCTGAAGGAGGAGGCCGGAGAGTACAGCCACATTGTGGAGAAGGTTTTAAACGCCATTTCTGAAACCATCCGGGCAGAGGAAAATGACCCGCAGATCTACACCAGCGGCGCCACCAATATTTTTAAATATCCCGAGCTTTCCGATGGAGAGAAGGCCAGCGAGCTTTTAAGTACCTTTGAGGAAAAACATGTGCTGAACGAGCTCATCACCACCTCCATGCAGCAGAACAACCATGAGATACAAATTTACATTGGCAATGAAAGCCCGGTGGAAACCATGAAGGACTGCAGCGTGGTGACAGCAAATTACGAGCTTGGGGACGGTCTTCAGGGAATCATAGGCATCGTAGGGCCGAAACGAATGGACTATGAGAAGGTTGTGTCAACTTTGCGCACCTTGATGCAGCAGCTGGATGATATCTATAATAAGAAATAAGAAGGGAAAAAATCATGGCAATCGAAATCAAGGAAGGATTTAACGAAGAGGAGTCGGCGGATGCGGGCACAGGAGTACCCGAAGCAGAGGAGACAGAGGAAGAAATCCTGACGGGGAATATGGAAGATGATGGGGATCTGGAGGAGGAAGCGGCAGAGGATGCGCAAAATCCAGAGGATGCCTGCCTGACAGAAGATTCCTCCCCGGAGGAAGGAGAAGCTGCCGATACGGCAGATGACACTGAAACCGAGACGGAGAAATCTGAGGATGACGCTGGAGATACAGAAAAATCCCAGAAGAAAGGTCTCTTTGGAAAAAAGAAGGAAAAGAAGGATAAGCGGGATGAGAAAATTGAGGAACTCACAGAGCTTCTGAAACGCAACATGGCCGAATTTGATAATTTCCGTAAGCGGACTGAAAAGGAAAAGTCCGCCATGTATGAGATTGGAGCCAGAAGCGTGATTGAAAAGCTTCTGCCCGTGGTGGATAATTTCGAGAGAGGTCTTGCCACCATGTCCGAGGAGGATAAGGAGAAGGACAGCTTCGCCAACGGCATGGATCTGGTTTACAAGCAGATATTAAAGCTGTTTGAGGATCTGGGCGTGGAGGTGATAGAGACGCAAGGGAAGGAGTTTGACCCCAATCTGCACAATGCGGTGATGCATATAGATGATGAAAACCTTGGTGAGAATATGATCGCCCAGGAGTTCCAGAAGGGATACATCTATAAAGGAACGGTGATTCGCCATTCCATGGTTCAGGTTGCAAACTAAAATCAGTCAGCTACTAGTAACACTAGCTTATATAAATCCAAAAATTTAGGAGGTTATTATCATGGGAAAGATTATTGGTATTGATTTAGGTACTACCAACTCATGTGTAGCAGTTATGGAGGGCGGCAAGCCCGTTGTCATTGCGAATACCGAGGGCATTCGTACCACACCGTCTGTTGTGGCATTTACAAAGACAGGCGAGAGGCTGGTTGGTGAGCCTGCAAAGCGTCAGGCTGTAACCAATGCGGAGAAAACCATTTCCTCCATCAAGAGACATATGGGTACCGACTGCAAGGTACAGATTGACGACAAGAAGTATTCTCCTCAGGAGATTTCCGCAATGATCCTGCAGAAGCTGAAGGCGGATGCGGAAAGCTATCTGGGCGAAAAGGTCACAGAGGCAGTGATTACGGTTCCTGCTTACTTTAACGATGCACAGCGTCAGGCGACTAAGGATGCAGGTAAGATTGCCGGACTTGACGTAAAGCGTATTATCAACGAGCCCACGGCGGCAGCTCTTGCATACGGTCTCGACAACGAGAAGGAGCAGACCATTATGGTTTACGACCTTGGTGGTGGTACATTTGATGTTTCCATTATTGATATTGGCGACGGTGTCATCGAGGTTCTTGCCACAGCAGGCGACAACCGTCTGGGCGGAGATGATTTCGATAACAAGATCACACAGTGGATGCTGGATGAGTTCAAGAGGACCGAGGGGGTTGACCTGTCAAATGACAAGATGGCTCTTCAGAGATTAAAGGAAGCTGCAGAGAAGGCAAAGAAGGAGCTTTCCTCCGCAACCACCACAAATATCAATCTGCCCTTCATCACCGCAACAGCGGATGGTGCAAAGCATCTGGATATGACTCTGACCCGTGCAAAGTTCAACGAGCTGACCCACGACCTGGTTGAGAGAACCGTTATCCCGGTACAGAACGCATTAAAGGATGCGGGCATCACGGCAAACGAGCTGTCAAAGGTTCTGCTTGTGGGCGGTTCTACACGTATGATTTCCGTGCAGGATAAGGTTCGCCAGCTTACTGGCAAGGAGCCTTCCAAGTCTCTGAACCCGGATGAGTGCGTTGCCATCGGCGCTTCCATCCAGGGTGGTAAGCTTGCGGGAGATGCGGGCGCAGGGGATATCCTTCTGCTGGATGTCACTCCTCTGTCTCTGGCTATCGAGACCATGGGCGGTGTGGCAACAGTCCTGATCCCTCGAAATACCACCATTCCTACGAAGAAGAGCCAGGTATTCTCTACCGCAGCTGATAATCAGAGCGCAGTAGATATCCATATCACACAGGGTGAGCGTCAGTTCTCCAGAGATAACAAAACCCTTGGCCAGTTCCGTCTGGACGGTATCCCGCCTGCAAGACGTGGTGTTCCTCAGATTGAGGTTACATTTGATATCGACTCCAATGGTATCGTAAACGTATCCGCAAAGGATCTGGGAACAGGCAAGGAGCAGCACATCACCATCACCTCCAGCACCAATATGTCCGATGCGGATATTGAGAAGGCAGTACAGGAGGCCGCTGAGTTTGAGGCACAGGATAAGAAGCGCAAGGAGACCATTGACGCCCGTAATGATGCGGACAATATGGTATTCCAGACCGAGAAAGCCCTTGATGAGGTAGGAGATAAGATATCCGAGTCCGACAAGACACAGGTTCAGGCAGACCTGGAGGCTTTGAAGGAGCTGTTAAACAGAACCACCCCGGAAACCATGACAGACTCCGACCTGGCTGAGCTGAACGCTAAGAAGGAGGAGCTGATGAAGAATGCCAACTCCCTGTTCCAGAAGGTTTACGAGCAGGCAGGCGGCGCTGCAGGCGCCCAGGCAGGACCTATGCCCGGTGCGGACGCAGGCAATGGCGGCTATGACGATGATGTTGTAGACGGAGATTATAAGGAGGTATAATCCCTCATATAATAGTTGGAAGTTGTGGCTGTCGCACGGTTCCGTGCGACAGCGCTTTGCGCAATAAGCCAGGCTGCCAGCTGATGGACCTTAACTGACAGATTTGTTTTGTCAGATGGAGGAAGGGGGGATTCTGATATAAAAAAAAAAAAAAGAGATTATTATGAAGTGCTGGGGGTTTCCAGGGATGCAGATGAAGCTGCGCTGAAAAAGGCCTACCGTGCTTTGGCAAAAAAGTATCATCCGGACAGCAATCCAGGAGATGAGGCGGCAGCAGAAAAATTTAAAGAAGCCTCCGAGGCCTACAGTGTGCTAAGCGATCCTCAGAAGCGTCAGCAGTATGACCAGTTTGGCCATGCAGCCTTTGACGGCGGAGCAGGCGCAGGGGGATTCGACTTCAGCAGCATGGATATGGGCGACATCTTCGGCGATCTTTTTGGCGATTTCTTCGGCGGCTCAAAGAGGCGTACCAGCACAGGCCCCATGAAGGGGCAAAATGTTCACACCTCTGTGCGTGTTTCCTTTAAGGAGGCAGTCTTTGGCACAGACAAGGAAATTGAGCTGAACCTGAAGGATACCTGCCCCACATGTAAAGGTTCCGGTGCAAAGCCAGGTACACAGCCAAGGACCTGTACCAAGTGCAATGGTACCGGTCAGGTTACCTATACCCAGCAGTCGTTGTTCGGTGTTGTGCGAAATGTGGCGTCTTGTCCTGAATGTAAGGGAACAGGTAAGATTATTCCTGATAAATGTCCGAAATGCATGGGCAATGGATACGTTCAGAACAGGAAAAAAATTCAGGTCGCAGTACCTGCGGGCATTGATGCGGGCCAGAGCATCCGAATCCGTGAAAAGGGAGAACCGGGTATTAACGGCGGCCCCAGAGGGGATCTTCTGGTTGAGGTTTCCATAACCTCAGATCCTGTATTTAAACGTCAGGCGGAAAACATTTATTCCACAGTACAGATTTCCTATGTGGATGCAGTTCTTGGGGGAACGATTAAGATTCCCACAGTGGACGGAGAGGTAGAGCAGGAGATAAAAGCTGGCACACAGCCGGACACCAAGCTGCGTCTGCGGGGCAAGGGCGTTCCATTCCTGCGCAACAGATCCATGCGCGGAGATCACTATGTAACCCTCACCATCAAGGTTCCTACAAAGCTTAACGAGGATCAAAAGGAAGCGCTCAGAGCCTTTGACGATGCCATGAAGGGAAATCCCGGGCCAAAACGCAAAAAGGGATTGTTTGGATAAGAACAGATATAAATATTAAATGAAATGGGACAGTGCGTAAGCTGCGCACTGTCCCAATTTTATGGTATCAGATGGTGAGGGAAACCTCCGGCGTATGCTTTTATGCCATCTGCTAGAAGGTATTATGTGCTATAAGCTTAAAAGATATGTTGGAAAAGATAAGAAATACTGTAAAAATCCTTCGATTTAGGATGGGGAAGGATTTTTTATTTTTCAAATTTTACTGATGAGCTCAGGGAATATGTGCTAAAGGTTTCTCTTTTTGTAAATCCGAAACTTGTATAAAGCTTTAAGGCAGCTGTGTTATTCCCGTCCACCTGAACCATCAGATCCTCGGCCAGGTTTTTGCCGATAAGCATGGCACATAACAATTTTAGACAGCTGCGTCCTAATCCCCTGTCTTGATATTCCGGCAAGATTCCAAATGCGGCAAGGCAGGCCTGCTTTCCTTCAGTCAAAAGCATACACATACCCACTGGATATTTATCCCCATCTTCAAATATAAATGGCTGTATGCCTTCCAGAGATCGCATGCTTTCAATATATATTTTTGAAATATCCCGTGAGGGAAAGTCCTTAAATATCCTACTGTGAAGTGTGCTTAACATTTCCACATCCTGCGTTCGTTTCATACTTAAGCCAGAGGAAGAGTTTAATGAGACTTTGCCAGAGCCATTGTCTGATATGATTTTGTCACAGGTATTTTCGCTTTTATAAAATTGTTTTAAGTTATATGTCAGCAGGAACTGTGTTTCCTGACGTAAAAACTGTCCGGATTCTATCATATGTAAAACCGCTGGGCTGCCCTCGTTGGCGGCAAAATCCAGGCGCATATGGGGATAGCGCTTTTGTATTCTTTCCACCATGCTCTTAAACAGGTGGAGACGCCTGTAATCCGGGTGAACAAAGGCATATATGAGAATGGAATCCTCTAGGCGGTAGAGAGCGGCGTAGGCTATGTGTGTTTTTTCTGTTTTTAGAGCTGCTAACAGGTAGTTATCCGGCGTATCCTCTCCCTCAAGAAGTCCGGAATCCAGTGGGTATCTCTCAATTTTCATGCAGGCATCATAAATTGTTCTGAGACGATCGCTGCTTTTGGAGGAAAGGCAGCGTTGAAAACGAAAAATCAGGTTCATGTTAGGCCCTCTGATAAAAAAATTATTGGTTATGTTTTAGCGGCAGCTGAGGCTGGCTTTTAACAGCTGTAATGCTGTTTGACATAGTCGCGCTATTTAGATTATAGACATGTCGCAGAAATAAATCAAGAAGGATTAGCCTCTATGAGTCAGTGAAGGAAGTGTTCAAAAGGTCTGACAAAAAGAGTACGAAAACCATAAACATCAATTCTATGAGAGAGAGTAACAATTTATAAAAACCTGTTGACAAATCTGCTTTAGAGTGCTAAGATGGGCAACGTTCGCCCTGAAATGCCCCATTTTGGCAGATCAGCCTGTCGAAAGCTTGAAAAAATTTAAAAATTTGGAAAAAAGTTGTTGACAGGAGCAGAGAAAAGTGTTATAGTAAAGAACGTTCCGCACGGGACAAGTTGTTTGAAATGAATACACAATTCAAATAATTATCAATCTTTTTGGGAGTTAAAACCTGAGAAGAATCAGAACCTTGACAACTGAACAGTATACTCCAACCTCGAAGATTCGTTAAGAAAATTCAAATTGGAACAGAACCTAAAAAACAGTAAAACGGGAAAATAAGCGTTAACGTTTGTTTTGAACGGGAAAACTTTATATGAGAGTTTGATCCTGGCTCAGGATGAACGCTGGCGGCGTGCTTAACACATGCAAGTCGAAC
>CALWLH010000054.1 GCA_944381475.1 uncultured Lachnospiraceae bacterium
ATGTCCCTTGCTCTCAAAAAACTCCAGAAACATTCTTCTCAGGTCGTTTACACCGTATTTTTCCATCGATTTATCCTCCAAAAATGCAATCCTCTCGTTTTAAATTTCGATTCACTATCAAATGACCGCCGGCAATTTTAAAATACCTCACGGCTCATTATCATTCCGCCTGTTTTTTCTTTTTCTTAGGGCAGTGCCCGCAAAAATTCCTCCCAGCGCTGCAAATACCAGAAAAATAAACCGGATTGCTTCATTGTAAACCTCTAACCAAAATTCATTCATTTGATACTCCCCCTGTTACACATAAAGTTCATCTTAGCACAATCCATTTTATTTTTCAAGGGGTGAAAAGCGCATCCAGAAGCAGCTCCTCCCCATCCGCCGCAGCCGTGGCCAGCGCATCGCACCGCTCATTTTCCGGATGCCCCGCATGGCCCTTCACCCACTGCCAGGTAACCCGGTGGGGTTCCATGGCAGCAAGCAGTCTCTTCCACAAATCCACGTTCTTTACCGGTTCGCTGCCCCGCATCCAGTTTTTTTTAATCCATCCCTCAATCCAGTGCTGGTTGAAGGCGTTCACCACATACTGGGAATCCGTCACCATCACCACCTCACAGGGCTTTGTGAGAGCCTCCAGCCCGGCGATGGCTCCCATCAGCTCCATCCGATTATTTGTAGTCCTTATATAACCCTGGGAGAGCTCCTTCACGAAAAGCTTTCCCTGGGGATTCACATAGTGAAGCACCGTTCCATATCCCCCGGGACCCGGATTTCCTCTGGAGGAGCCATCGGAATAAATCGTCACCTTCATCACATCCTCCATTCCCCTGTCTCCAGGAAATGTGCCGCCGTCTCCTCCGCCTTTTTCAACACCTCCTCGTCATAGCCCATAATGCCAAGAAGCTTGATGGCGTTTCTGGTGGTTGCCCGTCCCCTGTTCAGGATATAGTTAAAGGAGATATCATTGTTTAAAACCTCTTCCCGGAAATGGTAGTTTGCATAGTCCTTCTCCAGCAGATGGGTCAGCTCGATGTCGTGGGTGGCGGCAAACACAAAGGCTCCCTCCCTTGCAAGGCTCTGGAGGATCCTGGAGGAGGCAGCCACACGCTCCACCGTGTTGGTTCCCCGAAGCACCTCATCCACAAAGCACATAACCGGAGCGCTGCCCTGCTTCTTGGCCTCCGTCATGATTCTCTTGAGGGAGCGGATCTCCACCATATAGTAGCTTTCGCCGGTTTCCAGACTGTCCTTTAAGGCCATGGAGCTCATGACCCGGTAAAAACCGGTGATGCAGGAGTGCGCCATGCAGGTGTGAATGGTCTGAGCCAGAATGGCGTTGATGGCCACAGTCTTTAGGAAGGTGGATTTACCTGAGGCATTGGAGCCAGTCAGAAGCACGCTCCTGGTCTCCTCAATGCAGTTTGCCACGGGATGCTCCACCAAGGGATGGTACAGATCCACTGCGCACAGATAGTTTCCTTTCTTCTCCGTGAACTCCGGCTCACTGTAATAGGGCAGCGTCTGCCTGAAGGAGGCGATGGCGATGGCTGTTTCCAGCTTTCCCACCAGCTCCAGCAGTCTCTCCACATCATCCACATGGGACTTTACCGTATCCAGTATATTATAAAAGCTGATGAGATCCAGGTGAAAGACCATATTTACATACTGCATGAAGATCTCCGCTAGCCCATCGGACACATTATTGGCGTTGCCGATGATCCGCGCCTTTTTAATGATGGGCGTCAGTGATCGGGCCGCATCCCCCATTGCCTGCTCATATTCCTTCAATTCTTCATCCTGTCTGCCGCCCAGCTCTCTACAGCTCTCCACCAGCCTGGCAATATAGGCGGTGCAGATAAAATAGCTTTCCACCTCCGCTTTTGCCTTAAAGTATCCGTTGATATTCCAGACCAGTACAAAGATGAGCGCCAGCATTCCAATGGACACATGGATACACATAATGACGATGGCGATGATCACAAAGATGATATACATATACTGGGACCATCTGTTTTTTGAATCCAATTCCAGGAAATTCCCGATATAGTCCGCCAAAGAAATACGCTTTGTATAGCCCATTTTCCAGAAAGATTTCTGGAATAGAATTCGGATATCCTCATGGCTCTCCATGTACCTAATCAGCCGTTCCCGCTCCTTAAGCTTTTCCCTGGAAAACTCCGGCACCCGCAGAGTCTTGTAGAGGTATTCCTCCCCTGCAGAGGACTGGGTATTGTTTAAGAGCATAAAGATCCGGTCCATATCCAGATCGTTCCAGGTGATATCGTCCACATAAAACCCATCCCCCCTATGCTTCTCATAATAATGGGGGATGCTCTGAAAATGCACATGCTCATAATCCCGATGAGGGATCTCCCCGAATTCCCTCTTCAGCCTCTCCAGAAGTCTGCGCTTCTGCTGGATACTGCTGTGAATCGCCCAAGCAGCAAACAGGACGATCACAACCGCGACAAAAATGATATATTTTCCCATAGTGTTCTCCGAAATCCTTATTCTATATCCTTATATAAACTCTACAAAAGCCCCAGAAACTCTTCCATCAGCCCCTCAAAATCCCTGGAAGCCCGGTTCGCCGTTTCCTGCACCTCTGTGTGGGAAAGGGGGGTTTTGCTGATTCCGCTGGCCATGTTGGTGATCAGGGAAACGCCGCAGACCCGAAGGCCTGCGTGTCTGGCAGCCATGGCCTCCACCGCGGTGCTCATGCCCACCGCATCCGCCCCCAAAGATGCGCACATACGGATCTCCGCAGGGGTTTCGTAGCCCGGACCGGAAAGCTGAATATATATCCCATCCTTGAGGGAAAGCCCCCGCAGCGCAGCCGCCCTGTGGAGGGCGCCGCAAAGCTCCGGGTCATACACACAGCTCATATCCGGAAACCTGGTTCCCAGCTCTAGTACGTTTCTCCCAATAAGGGGGGAGGGCACAAAGCAGGAGATATGGTCCCGGATGCACATAAGATTTCCCGGCTCAAAGGAAGAGTTCACACCCCCGGCTGCATTGGTGAGAATCAAGGTTTTGATACCCATCATGGCCATCAGCCGCACCGGCGTCACCACCTGCTGCATGGAATAGCCCTCATAAAAGTGGACCCGTCCCTGCATACAGAGGATATCTTTTCCCTGGAGTGTTCCAAAGACAAATTTTCCCGCATGACCTGAAACTGTGGACACGGGAAAACCAGGGATATCCTGATAGGGTATCTCTGCGGCCACCTTCAGCTTTTCTGCAAAGCCGCCTAAGCCGCTTCCCAAAACCAGACCGATCTGGGGCGTGAAGGGTATGCGCTCCCTTAGACCCGACAACATGTTTTCTAAATTCTCATAGATTTTTGACATGTAAACCCTCCCGTCATAAAAAATGTCCGGGCTTTTGCCCAGACACATTATAGCAAAGGCTTTATTAAATTACAACTGATTAAATGATGATGCAGACATTTGCGCTACCGAATCGCCTATAGCACACCCCGCTCCTGTCATTCATCCAGAATATATCCCATCTCTCCCTGATTGCTTTCTACAAGGATATAATCCTGCCCCTGGCAGGTCAGAAGGCCAATGGGCAAAATCTCATCGCCTCTCAGGATGATTTCCTTTGTAAAATCAATTTGATAGACAGTTTTTCCTTCCTCCAATGGGATATAGGCTGCTCCTGTAAGGAGCCAATACTCCTCCGCATCCTCCAAGGCTTCCACATAGTCCGGTATTTTCTGTACGAGAGCACCTGTGGCCTCATCAAACACGTAATCCTGGCTTAAAACCGCTCCCTCCCAAAGCTCCTGCTGTCTGATTCTGTACATGCCCTGAAATTGGTACAAATAATCCTGCGCTCCATCCCCATTCCAGTTTTCCGGCAGGCCGGACAGGGACGCCGCGCAGCGGCACATGCCGTTCTCATACCGGTAAAAGCTGGTATAGTCCTCATCCTCCCGTTTTTCTGTCACGAGAATATCCCATATGCCAGAATCATCATTCCTGCTGTACAAAAGCCTTTGGGGTACTGCTCCGTTCTCACCGGGGAGAGAAGCCCGCATTGTGGATAAAGCCCCGTCATTGGCAAGATAAGCAATTTCCAGGGTATATCCTCCGGACTTCTCCATAACCCATAGCAGCTCCGGTGTCATTCCGTCACCATTCAAATCACAGAGAATACCCTTGCCGATGTCGCAGTTTCCACTGTCTTTAGGAACTGTGACCTCCAGAGCCATGGCTTTGGCATATTCAATTAATATATCTTCGTACTCATCCATATTTCCAGAAGATATCCACTGTCCTTCACTTGCCGTCTCGCTATATTCCGGCTGCGTTCCCTCCGGCATATATTCCGTCTCATTGAGACTGCTGCTTTCCTGACGGCACCCACAGAAGGTGAGTCCGCACAATACCACAAATACCCACAGAAGCCCCTGTTTCCATCTTTTTTTCATTCTGATGCCTCCATTTCAACCAGCTGATTTTGCCCCTGCAGCTGGTATCGGCGTCCTTCGATCTGGATCGTCCCGTTATGCTCCAGCTGGCTGACCGGCTCATCGCTGTAACCTTCAGACCACCAATCCACCTCCTCCGCAAACAGCCTGACGGGAAGCTCCCCATTCTCATAGCCATCTGCCCAGATGGGCACCAGCCAGTTCCCCACCAACCGGTACAGCCTGCAGACATGGCGTGCCCAAACCTCATTTTCATAAAAAAACTGTGGATATTGCACTGCCACGAAAACAGTACTCTGAGATGGGTCAAAATCAATAATGCCCATGGTGATTTCCTTACCCTCAGCAGCAATATAGAGCACATCTTCCTCAAATATGTCCGTGTAGTCGCTGAGAAGAAGCCATTTTCCTGTCCCGTAGAAGGTGCAAAAATCCTCCTGGGGCTGCCGCCATTTTCTGTTGGGGTTTACATACAGGCTTGTGCTGGCGTTCACCGGCACAAAGCATTCTGTAAATTCACCCTCCTGAAGCGCCAGCTGTCCCTGACACAGGGACAGCCACCAGATCCCGTCCTCCTGTTTTATGCCGTACCACTCATATGTTGAATCCGTCTTATACTGTGAAAACTCCACCCATGTGCCGGCGGGGAGAATCCGGGGCTCACAGTCCTGCCGCAGAGCCGCAGAGGGCACCAGATGCAGGGGTCTCGTGAGCATATATGTGCAGCTCCCAAGCAGAGTCACCACTTCCACCTGGGTCCAGTCTCCGGGGGTCACCGTCACAAGGGATTCATATCCACCTAAGAGCATATTCCTGACCTGAATACAGCCGTTCTTTTTTTCAAGCCTTCCGGGCAGGTTTAAAAACTTATCGTTCTGCATCCCCCAAAGCCAGGTCAGCAGATTCCCCTCCTCGTCCCAGAGCTCTGCGGCAAAATACAGCTCTCCCTCGCACACCATGGCATAAATTCCACTGAGACGGCTGCCTGTTATAATAAACTTTTTCCCGGAGGCTTCCGACGTGATTACTATGCCGTTTTCATCTGCCTGTACGCCTACATAAACTGTCTGGGATAAGCCCTCCGGGGTTTTCAGCTCCATTTCCCTATTTGCTTGAAGCTGATACCATACACTTTCCTCTAAACTATAATACAGCGTCCGGTCCTCTTCCACAGCGCCCCTGGAGATTACAGAATCCCTTCCCGTCAGGATGAGACAGGTAAAGGCAAGAGTAAGAACTGCCAAAATAATTGCCTTTTTTGTCCGTTTATTCATAAGAAGTACCTTCCTCTCTGTATTCTATGTCAATTATATTGCTTATGTTTTATAAGTCAATATCTTTTTATGATCGAGTAGGGGAAAAGAGCCCCCTACTCGATTTGCGATGTCGCACAGCGGGTGACGGCACGCCCGCTAAAGCGGACCTGCCAAGTCGCATCTGCCAATATAATGCTTCGCATGAGGCAGGTGCTGTCGGCCGCTTGATGGGCTTATCACACAAAAATGGAGCCATTTTGGCTCCATTTTTCCTTCGCAGCAGCAGACTCACATGACAGCAAAGGCCTTATTCAATTACAACTGATTAAATGATGATGCAGACCATTCCGCCATTGCTGTCGTTAATGATCTTTGCCATGGCATCCTGGAGCTTTTGCTGGCAGTCCTCCGTCATCTGGTTGATCTTGGAATACATGCCGTCCTCCACAATCTGGGAGATGGTCTTTCCGAATATGTTGGTGGACCAGACGGCTCCCTCCCCCGCATTGGCCGCTGCCTTGATATAGGAGATCAGATCCTGGGCCTGCTCCTCGCTGCCCACAATGGGGGCGATCTCCGTTTCGATGTTGGTGCGGATCATATGGATGCTGGGAGCTGTGGCCCGCATTTTCACCCCAAATTTGCCGCTCTGACGGATCAGCTCCGGCTCGCTAAGGGTAATCTCCTGCTGACCGGGGGTTACCACACTGTAGCCTGTGCCCCGCACTCTCTCCAGAGCATTCTGTACCTGCTCATACTCCAGATATTTGGAGGACATGGTGAAGAAGGTGGTAAGAAGCTGAGCCTCCGAGGTGATCTGCAGTCCGCTGAAGGCGCTGATGGTCTGATAATAGCACTCTGGCTTAAACAGGATGTCGATCTGCACACAGCCCGTGGCCGCATCGATATGGGAAACCTTGATCTCCTCAATATCCTTTGATGCCTCCGGGGGTGTGATTGCTGAGAGATCCTTCATATAGCTGCAGCCCTCCAGGATGCCCTTTGCCGCATCAATGACGCCCCGCTTTAAGGGGTGATCGTTCTTTAAAAGCTCCACCCACTTAGGGATCCGAAAATCCAGCTGGCTGATGGGAAACTCCGCAAGAGCTGCGGACAGGATCCTGCTTATATCCTCACTTCGAAGCTGAGCTGCATTCACGCACTGGACAGACACGCCGTAGCTCTTGCTGATCTGCTCCGCCAGCTGCTTGGTCTGGGGGTCATAGGGCTTCTGGCAGTTTAACACCACGATAAAGGGCTTCCCCAGATTTTTCAGCTCCGAGATGGTCTTTTCCAGAGCCGGCATAAACTGCTCCGGCGTCAGCTCCCCGAAGGAGCCGTCCCCCATCATGACGATGCCGATGGTGGAATGGTCATGAATGACCTTTCTGGTGCCCAGCTCCGCCGCCTGGGTGAAGGGAATCTCCTCCTCAAACCAGGGGGTTTTCACCATCCGGGGAGCGTCATTTTCCTCATGCCCTGTGGTGCCCTCCACCATATAGCCCACACAGTCGATCAGGCGTACCAAAGCCTCCGTTCCGTCCTCCGTCCGGATCTTCGCCGCCTCCTTGGGGATAAACTTGGGCTCCGTGGTCATAATCATGCGGCCTCCCGCGGACTGGGGCAGCTCATCCCTGGCCTGGTTCTGATCCTGCTCATCCATATTCGGGAGCACAAACAGCTCCATAAAACGCTTGATAAAGGTGGATTTGCCTGTGCGGACCGGTCCCACCACTCCTATGTAAATCTCGCCCCCGGTCCGGGCAGAGATATCTCTGTACACATCATATACTGCCTGCTCCATAGTCTTCCTCCTTAGCCAAAGACCAGATGAGCCTTGGCTTACACGCTTGATACAGTATATGACGGCCAGACCTAAATATTACTCAACCACAGAATTTTCTGATATCTTTTTCCCGACCCCCAGCAGGCATAGGCCGGATATTGCCAGCAGGATTGTCACGCAAATATTGATAGGATTTGCCACAGTGATGGACAACACCGCACCAATTACCGCTAAAACACTGCACGTGAAGGTGGCCTTATAAATCTGTTTGTTTCTTTTTAAAATAATATCCAGAACAATCAGCAGCAGCGCTAAAGCTGTCATGATGCCGGTAATCATCGGAACAGGGAAATAGCCAAATACCATATGGCTGAAATATGAGTAATTTTTATAATCTATCCTGCCCCCCTGTAAAGGGAATTCCAACGTGATTCCTTTTGCAAAAATCTCAAAAGATAATGCCATCGCTAAAGATACTAAAGCGGTCAATTCTAAAAAAAATGGCACACTGCTTTTTATTTTCATCGATCCCTCCTTCTATATAATTAATATGTATATGTGTACATACTTCCTATTACGCCTGAAAAGCTTACTGTATTGGCTCCTTCCCATCCAAAATGTGCAATATAACTATACTGTCCTAAAATTGACATCTTATATCCATATACCACCACCGCATGTGATATTTTCTTTTGGGTATCGAACGAATTATTTGAGATCATTCCAAACCAAATAACTGGTCTATCATCACACAAATAATTTGCAATATTCATATTGTTAGCTAAAGGTGCATAATATGAAACATGGTTCACTGAAGTATTTCGAACTTCGAAAAAAGATTTTAGTGCATAATGTATTTCTACAGAAGTTGTATCTGTTCCATATCCGAGAGCTTCTCCTTTTTTATACAGCATATATGGCAGTGTCGATTTTATAGAAACTTCATCTCCATTTTTGGTGTAGTATACAGAAGAAATGTATCCTTTTCCATTAATAACCGAATCATATGTAACTAACATTCCAGCAGCAATATACCCACAAATACCATTTCCTCCGCTAAATACCTTGTTACCATTTGAATTTACTTCACAGTACCCACAACTGGCAAGGTTAGTAAAAAACGAATAATTCTTCACCAACGCCCATCCTTCTGATACTAAAGATGTCATCTCAGCGGCATGCTCATCCAATCCTTGTTCAATACATCCATTAGATATAGATAAAGCAACATTGTCTGGCTGTGATGCCTATTCTTCTTTTAATTTTTCAGAATATTCAGCAAAACCGTTTATTTCTTCTGTAGAAATTTTTTCCTGGGTTATGGTATACGTATATTCATCCGAAGCAGTTTGTATGTAATATTCATTCGGACCACAATAATACAAATCAATATCTTCATTCAAATAAGAGGACGGTGCAGTTAATGAAGATTCCACAACGTTACCAGATTCAGGATCATAGATAAAATATCCAGAAGGATTACATTCTACCAAAATATAGTATCCTTCCGCAAAATCCTCTAATATTTTTATGGAATGGATCGACCATCCTGTCGATGAATCAAATCTGCTGTCCACACTTTCCAAAGATATCCTGACCTCATCCAATTTATATTTCAACACAGAGCTTACATTCTCTATCTGAGACTCCTCCTGACTTATACTATCATCAACATTTATCTCAGATCCACTTATCGCTGTACCTACTGTCACAGACAATATCCCTATCGCAGCCATCATACTTCTCCACATAACTTTTCCCTCCTTTATCAGATAGAAATATTTTTTATAACAAAAACATATAATATGCTATATTTTTATTATAATATATATCTTTATTTTGTCAACTGTAAATTTGTTTACTGTTCTTTAGATAATGTTTTTATTCTCAGCTGATCGGAGTACTTTCCTTTATTATCCATTACTTTGGCTTTTGCCAGGGTAAACCTTCATGCGCCTGGTGGCCGGACATACCACCGTACCATGAAAGTCTGGCGGCGCACTTGGAATATCTGAATTTATGTCGCCTATCCGGCGGCGGGGCTTTCAGAGCAAATGACAACTGATCAAATATGTCCACAGACTTACTCAAGTCCGCACCTCCTGTATGCGCAGATAAAAAAAACTGCGGCAATTAAAATATTTATAAGAACTACCCCAGCGCCCTTCAAACTCCAGGACATATCCGTCTGCTGGAGAAGCATGCTTATCTGCTGAGTATAAAACGCGCTGGCAGCCCTCCTGATATTTGTGTTAAACATGGAAAGCATGGGCAAAAAGGACAGGAGCATCATTACCGGCAGGGTTATGGATGTTGCCGTCATCTGATTTTTGCTATGGGTTCCTATGGCTGCGCCTAAGATGATGGATGTGATGATTCCTACGGACATGGTCAGTAAAAATAAGATCAGGGACATTCCTGCATATTCACCGCATAGGGCAAAAATACATGCTCCTGCCATGCATATAGCCCAGATATAGAAGCCCGTACCCATAAGGTATTCCCAGGGCTTGACGTTTGACATCAGCAAGACTCGCAGGGTATTCTGCTCTTTTTCCTCTGCGAGTATGGCAGCCATACAGGTCAGCGGCGCCATCCCCACATACATGACGGAAAAAAGCTTTGCGAAAAAATGGTTTGGCATATTTTCTATCTGAACCAAATTTTCCATAATCAGAGTCAGAGCCGGAAACATGACGAACTGGATCAAGATCGTCTTGTTCTTAAGGGTATCCTTTATCTGTTTTTCCAGGACAGCTTTTATATTATTCATCTAATCAAATCCCCTTCCTGTCAGCTCCATAAATACTGTTTCAAGGCTTGGTTCTGTGGTGTGGATGGTTTCCACCAGCTCCTCCAAAAGACATTTTTCCAAAAGCCTTGCCGAAGAGCTGGCGTTTGCGATCTCCAGATCTCTGCCATCATACAGATGAAGCCGGATTTTTTTCTGATGATTATACCTTCTGCATATTTCCGCCGGACTTCCCTGCTCCACAATATGTCCCTCGTTTAACAAGACGCTCTGTCCGCAGAGCCTGGCAGCCTCCGACATATTATGGGTTGTAAGCACAATTGTGGTTCCTTTCTCCTGTTCCTTCTTTAACAGCCTGTGGATATCACTGGCCGTCGCAGGATCTAAACCGCTGGTGGGCTCATCTAAAAACAAAATTGCAGGCTTTTGAAGCAGCACTCTGGCAAGCCTCATCCTGCTTTTCATCCCCTTTGAAAGCCTCATAACCGCAGTCCTCCCGGTCTCGCCAAGGCCCACACTTTTTAATGCTTCTCCGATCCTGTCTTTTGGAAGCCCGTATATTGTGGTAAAAATCTTTAGATTATCATAGCAGGAAAGCCTCTCGTAAAGTCCGAAGTTGTCCATCATGATTCCTATATTCCTGTAATCAGAACTCTTTAGCTTCTCTGTGTCCATCCCAAAAAGCTCTGCCGTTCCCTCACAGGGCTTTAGCTGGCCCGTAAGGATTTTGATGAGGGTGGTCTTACCTGCTCCGGAAGGTCCTAGAAGCCCAAACACTTCCCCTTTTTGTATTTTCAGGTCAATGTGGCTTAATACGCTTTTTTCTCCAAATATATGAGTGATGCCAAGGGCTTTAACCGCATATTCCATATACTCCTCCTAACATGCTTCCCATAATTACCCAGGTTTAAAGCTGGTTGAAGTCGGTCTCTTCCTGCTTAAGTCTTCTTAACGCCTCCTGCATTTTCCTGTTTTCTGCCTTTTCCTTTAATGAGACCATTAAAGTGCTTAGACAAAAGCATATGCCAAAGCATACAAAAAACATCGTCCAAGTCTGCCACATATTAACGGGAAACCAGTCAAATATAAGAATGAAAATGATTGTTACCCCCAGCACCGAAAGCACCATGAGGGCTGTTCTTGCCGCCACCGACAGCTTCTTTATCAGCATATCTGTAAAAAAAAGACAGCGCATCCCCACCACGATAGCTGAAATAATCAAATACTCAGCCATGGTACGGATACCGATTCCCTGACTTCCAAGGACAAACATGGAGGACATCTCCTTTGCGCTGTCCCCAAACAAAAGGCAAAAAACATTTAGTATTGCCACAGTGATTCCAAAAATCATAAATACCTGGCCCAGATAATCAAATATGGTCTTTTTCTCCTCCATCTACATCACCCCCAGCTTTCTTTTCAGTTCATCAGCATACTGCCTGGATACCATAATCTGCTCACCATTTTCAAGAGTTACCCTTATTTTTCGGTCGATATCTGACCTCAGGGATTTGATGTACTTTAGCTGTACAATACAGGATTTACTTGCCCTGAAAAAACCGCATTCACACAGAGCTTCCTCCAGCTCATATAGCTTTAGCCTGGACTCAAAGCAGTCATTTTGGGTATACACAAAGGTCTTTCTATCCACCGACTCGATGTATACGATCCTTGATACCTCCAGAAGATATGTCTCCCCATCCTTCACAGCAGCAAGCTGTCTGTCTAAAATCCTCATCATGGCTATCAGCTTTTCTATTTCCGGTGTTATACTGCCGCATAGAATAGAAACCTGGTTATCTTTTATGCCAGGCTCCACATTTATGGATATTTTCAAAGCAGTCCCTCTCTTTCTTAGCAGCATTTGATCTTTTCCTGTATCGAAAGATACCATCTAAAATGTAAAGAATCAATAGTCCCTTACATATGCTGCCAAAATCCAGACATGAAATGCCCCCATTCTGGTTATGTTAGAATGGGGGTGCTTGGTCAAACAAGTTTTGACCTCCTTACCAAATCTGATTCTCTTATGCTGTTATGGGGCTGGTATCACCTGACAATTTTCCAGCACATCCTTCAATGCGGCAAAATAATCTCCTCCGGTAAATTCCTCCAGCGCTTCTTCCGTTTCACCGTTTATGGAAATGCTAAGTCCATAATTTTCTCCCGGAACCAACAGCCTGCAGGATCTCTCCTCCTCCGCATAGTAAATACCTTCCCGCTCTTCATAGGACTTCCTTTCCAGAAAATCGTTTTGTTCCAGATAAGCATTGTCAAGCATACCTATTCTGATATCTATGGTCTGATCTGAATTGCGCATGACAGCAACACTGTGAGAAACTGCTCTGTCATCCCCCAGGGTAAAGCCCTCATATTCTGTCACCAGTACGGCATCCTGATTTAAAAAATAAACTATCAGTTCCTGATCCTCTGCTGGAGTTATACCATAATGAGCTAAAATCTCTGTATCAGTGTAATTATAAGAAGCGTTACTCTCCATATCCTCAAAAAGCATGTATATCTTATACACGGTGCTCACAGCTTGGGATATGGTAGCATAGCTTTCTGGAGCGCTGATCTGCACATCGGTATCAGAGATAGTTGCTCTGACTTCGATGTCCCAGAAAAAGTCCGGCTCCTCATTCTTTAAAAATGCGATCTGCTCTCTGGCATTTTGCAGATTTGCCACAAATTCCTCCGGAGCATTTTCCATATCCTTTAACCCCTGAGCATAAGCATCCTTTAACTCCTGAGACATGTCTGACAGATACTCCTCGATCTGCTTAAGGGTTTCATCATCAGGGGTATTTCCCATACCCATCTCCACCCCGGCAATTACATCATTCATGATTTCCTCCATGAAAGTGTTCGTGAACGTCTCATAATCCACAGATTTCATGCTGTCCAGGTAGGCTTCGCAGATTTCATCTGCATGTTCCTCCAGGGCTTCAAGCAGCGCATCCAGGAACACATACCCCTGATCCTGATCAAGGGAAATAACATATGTATCCCCCTCCACTTGCAAAACATCCTCCCCACAGCTTTCCATAGCCCCAGCCAATGAGTTCCATATCAGATCCATTAATTCCTGGGACTGCATATTCTCAAGCTGGCTGATTCCTAAATCCCTAAGAGGAATTTCCAGAACCATCATCCTATCAAACTCACGCTGCAGCCCTTCCACGATCTCTTTCTTCTCCCAGTACATAATCTCGAAATTGTAATCGTATAAATCATATAAACCGTTGAAATCCAGGTAAAGCATATCCCCAATCACTGCTATGCTGCATACATTTTCGGATATATCCATACCGTCCAAATCCTCGTAATCAAGGCTTACGCCAAAGGAGGTATTTCCATTTTCGTCCCTGGCTGCTTCAAGCCCCAGCACGAACTCCATAACGCCAACCTTCTGGCCTTCATCCTCCGTATACATGCTGAAAATAACCTCTGATGTTACACTATGCTCCTCCTTCTCCGACAGCACCTTTAGAGCCTCCGTCAGCTCATTTGTGCAAATCTCTCCCGAAGGCTCGTGAACACCATCCTTGTCAGCAGCTACTGTTGATGTATCACCACCATTCTCCGCCGTCAACGAGCAGCCTCCAAACAAACCTGCCACCATACCCATCGCCAACGCTGTTACCAATAGCCTTTTCGTTTTCTTCATCTCCCACACTCCTATTCATTTGATTGCAAGGCATGACTTTTCTGATGCTGCTATACTATCATAGCAACTGTATCTATGCAAGTGCATTTAGCTTTATGTAAGAAAGCGTAAGATTAATTTAATTATTTTTACAAGTTTTCCTTAACATAAAGGGGAGCTTCCGTCCTCCAGACGTAAAAGAAAAGGACCGCAGCTTTCGCTGCGGTCCGTGCATTACCATTTATCTACCACAAATAAATGACAAATATGCAAGCCCTGTCCTTGGGCAGGCTATTTACTTAAAGAAACCATCAATTGCATCCTGTACAAGCTGCTTGTTAGCCTCTACATACTGAGCTGCGGTGTAGTGCTCGACTTCAGGGTTGGATGAAATAATGTTGTACATGGAAACAACATCCAGAGAGCCCCAAACATCGAAGTAAGGCCGCTGAGCCATATCAAGCATATAGGTGTAGTTGCGGTTCGGATCCTCTGCATTCGGAGAATAGCACATATCAGCATACCAGGTGTTGCTGTCGCGAAGCTCGATATTATAGTCGAACCAGTTCTTCCAGTCAAACATTACCTGATATACCAGGTCAGCATCATCGATACCTCTGGGGATGAAGTACCAGTTTCCGGCAACTGCGTAGCCAGGATATTCCTCGCCCTCTTCTACGCTGTAGCCTCTGGGCCACGGCACAACGCCAACCTCAAAGGAGATCTTGCTGGTGTCGGAATCGCCGTAGTTCTGCATTACCCAGCATGCGGAGGTCCAGAAAGCAACCTGCTGATTAACGTAGCAGCTTACATTGTCATCCCAGTTTTCACTCCAGGGCTTTGCAACCCCCTCCTTATTGTACATATCATCGATAAACTGGATAACCTCCAGGGTAGCGGGAGAATCCAGATGCTGCTCGGATGTTGC
The DNA here is from genome assembly GCA_944381475.1 of uncultured Lachnospiraceae bacterium. Classification (GTDB taxonomy): domain Bacteria; phylum Bacillota; class Clostridia; order Lachnospirales; family Lachnospiraceae; genus UBA4292. The sequence continues at coordinate 14,813 of CALWLH010000054.1, forward strand.
GGCGATGTCCGTGTTGTTGGACATCAGCAGATAGGTCAGCAGCGTGGTCCACCAGCCGCTGTAGCCCCAAACATCGATGGCGCCATCGCCGTCCGTATCCTCAGTCAGGATCTTCATATATTCCATCCACTTATCCCAGGTCCACTCGCCTCTGTCGTACAGATCCTGAGGGTTTTCCAGGTTGTGTGCCTTAATCATATCCATGTTGAAGGCCAGGCAGTAGGACTCGGTTGCATTGCTGGAAGCCGAGAACAGGTAATCCTCGTCTGTACCCTCGATGTGCAGGTACTTCATAACCGTCTGATCGTTAAAGATATCGCTGTCAGCAGGAGCGTAATCCTGAATAGCCTGTGCATAGCCCTTTAATACTGCGGGCACACCGAACTGCAGATCCACCTGATATACGTCCACGTCCGGGGTACCAGCCAGAATGGAAGTGTTGATGGACTGAATAGTACCATCCCAGGTCAGATTTCTAAAATGCAGTTCAACGTTATACTTATCCTCGATGGCGCGCATATTATCCAGCTGCATCTGAGCCTGCTCGATATCCGTTACAGCATCATTATCATACACATCATCGTGATCAGAGGTATAGTACTCCTCCCACCAGGAGCCGATGTAGATCTGCCTCAGCTCATCACTGCCTGTGACACCACCAGGATTGTTATCGCTGCCATTTTGTTCAGCACTGCCATTTGTTGCATTTACATCTCCGGATGAGCTGTTATTGGTACATCCGAACATGCTCAAAGCCATGGCAGAAACGAGAGACAATGCAAGTACTCTCTTTGTCTTAATCATGAAATAATCCTCCTTTATCTACTTTTGTACTCCCCGCCGCAAATGCAGCAGGGAGCAGATTAACATAATAATATAATTTTTAGCGCCTGTTATCAATTAATATTCCTGATCCAGGGCATAGGTCACAGCGGACAGGCTCCAGGGCATGCCGGCTTCTGCCTGTATGGAGTAGTTTCCAGACCAGTCGATGTCATCTACACCATACACATCCTTGATGAACTGCTCGATTTCCTCGAAGGTAATCTGAGCCATGGTGTTGCTGTCATTGGTTCTGAATACAGAATTGGGATCGCCAGGCTCCAGGCCGTTCTGAGCGGCATGAGGCGCATCCATGATACGTGCCCATCCAAGAGCTGAATTCTTTGCTTTCTCCTCCTCGCTGAAGGTCATAACAAACCAGATATAGTGGTTCAGATCCTCAGACATCTCAGAGGTGTAGTACAAGGTGAATACCGTGCCGGGCTTCATAATGCTGGTCCAGTCCACGTCGCCGCTTGTCTCAGTCTCATATACCGGGTTGCCATCCTCGTCTACTACAGGATTGCCATCCTCATCAACTGCCTGCTTGTAAACAGGATTGCCTTCTTCGTCAACTACAGGCTCACCCTCCTCATCGGTTTCCTGCACAGGTGTCTCTACGATATTCTGATGCCAAGCACCCTGTGAAAATGCGCCAATGTTTGAATCCACAAAGCCGGTGATAACCACCTGGTCAGTAACCTCAATCAGGTTGGACCAGTCAAGAGTACCGTAGCTTTCTGCCGCAAAGGTGGCTGCGCTGTCCACTTCGATGGGCGCGTTGTCTGCGTCAAAGAACACGATATTGTCGATATACATGCTGGAATAAGATTCTGTTTCTGCCCATGCAGTGTCAGAGTTATTGCCGCTGTTGGAGTCCTTGGTGATTACCAGCACATTGTCAACGGAAGGATCATAGGTATTCTCAAAGGCCACCGTGAGCGTATTGGGATTTTTAGTATCCAGATAGGTGGACCAGTTTGTACTGTTTGTATCAGTAGCGTTCTGCTTTACAGTACCGGTACAAGCATAGAAATTGCCGTCTGCGGCTTCCACGCCAATCTGCATAGATACGGAAACTGCGTCCGCAGCCCTATCCCCCAGGAGCGCATTGACATCAATGCCCACCTCAAACACCTTACCGGCAGCATTGCTGTTGGGTGAAAGCTTCAGCGCCTTGGAGCCGTTGAAATCCGCAATCTCAACCGTTGCCTCATCGGCAGCCAGATTCGCCTCATTCTGCTTGATGAACGCCATATTGCCATCCTCAAAGTCCACAACCTTACCACTCTCAACCGTATAATCCGGCGCAATCGTAGAATCGCCCTCATCTGCGGGGGCAGTGGTCTCCTCAGCAGCAGTGGTAGGATCCTCGTTGGGAGCAGTGGTCTCTGCCGCGGATGTGGTGGTTGATGTACTGCTGGAGCTGTTTGTACAGCCTGCCAGAGAAGCAGCGATCATAGCAGAGGTCAGACCCATTGCTAAGATTCTCTTCTTGTTAAACATACTTCTTCCTCCTTTAAAAACCTTTTTTAAAACTATTGTGGTATAAAATGGTTTTGCAGCATTCCCGAAAGGAACCGGAAACGCTTTTTGCATCGGCCGGGCATCGCCGGCCGCAACAAACAATGTCTTACAATTTAGCCAACGATACCGGTCCGCTCAACACCCTCGATAAACTGCTTCTGAAGCAGGATATAGAGGAGCAGTACCGGAAGCACCACCAGAACAATTCCTGCGTAGGTGTACAGCTGGATGATGGTGGGGTCGTTTAACTGCAGGTGATTTGCTACATTGGACGCCAGGGAGCTGATACGCTTACTGATCACGATCCGGTCCTCGATAAGGAACAGGTTTGCGTAGAAGGTATCATTATACTGCCAAACCAGTGAGAAAATAGCAACCGTGATTACACTGGGCATGGCATTAATCAGCATGATCCGGAAGTAGGTGTACCACATGCCGGCGCCGTCCACGAAGGCCGCCTCCTCGATCTCCTTTGGCAGTCCCCTGAAGAACTGATTAAAGATGTAGATGTAGAGGCCCGACCGAAGTCCCGTACCAAACAGGGTCATGATGTACATGGGGATGGGTGTGCCCAGCATATTGACTGCACTGCCATTGATGGCCGTCATCAGACCGAAGGGGTCGAAGGTTCTGAAGGTCATGTACAGGGGCAGCATAATGGTATTGGGCGGAATAACGATCATCAATACCACACAGGCAAAAAATACCTTTTTAAGGGGAAACTCATAACGGGCAAATCCATATCCCACCATGGAACAGATAAACACCTGCAGCAGCATCAGTACAACGATGTAAAAGGTTGTATTTCCCAGCGTACTCCAGTAGTTCAGCTCGCTTAACGCCGTCTTATAACGGTCCAGCGTAGGATTTTGGGGTATCAAATACACCAGCGCACTGTAGGCATCCTCATCGGAGAAGAAGGAGTTTGCGACCATACCAATGATAGGGCCCAGGATCACGTAGCTGATACCGATCAGAACGACAAACCGAAACACTGCCAGCAGAAAGCGTTTCAGAATATTGGCGGTACGCCGTCTGTCATTTTCAACCTCCGGATCCGTCATGATCTCCCGCAGCGTTTTTACACTTGCTGATAATTTCGCCATGATTTCTCTCCTCCTTTCCTAGTTATAGTAGAATGTGTGCTTGGATATCCATGCACAGACAATGCCGAGTATCGAGCATACCAGAACGGTGCTGACCAAACTCATGGCACTGGATGAGCCGTACATCATGTTGGTGCTGAACTCTGTGTAAGCCAGCTCCACGATTTCTGACTGTGAGAAGGAATCTACCACGGTATAAACGATATTGGTGATAATATGGGGCATAACCATGGGGAAGGTTACCTTCCAAAAGGTCTCATAGGTTGTAGCGCCCTCAATCTTTGCAACCTCATATAAGGAGCTGGGTACGGACTGGAGCGCGGCGATAAAGATAACAATCTGCACGCCGGACAGGGAGATGATATCGCTGATTCGTCCTACAGCGGAAACCACGTAGTTCAAAATGGAGTCCGGCAAAGCCAGCGTTCTGAACAGGGCAATGTAATAATCCACATTGACTCCGGAATTGGTGGCCTCCAACATCTCTGAGGAGCTGCCGCTTAAACCGGTCTGCATCATCTCACGGGCCAGATCCATGGCGCCTGTGATGGCCTCGGAATTCATGATCACCGGCAGGAAAAAGATTGCCCGGATCACGGTTCGGCCCTTAAACTTTGTGTTCAGGATCATGGCCATCAGGAGGCTGAAGAAGATGATCAGGGGAACATCAATAACAATATCTCCCAAGGACTCCACCAGGGTCTGGTTAAAGCTGCCGTGCTCGGTAAAGATGTACAGGTAATTCTTCAGTCCTGCAAAGGCTGTTGAATATCCCCTGTCCTCCAGCACAATATCGGACAGACTGAACTGTACTGTTAGGATCAGGCTTCGTATATAAAATGCCACAAAGCCAATGACCCAGGGTAGGATGAAGAGTAGACCTACAACTGCTCTTTTCTGCATCAAGGTTAATCCACGTTTTTTCATCAGTCCACTCCTCCTATCTCATAGCTTTCTGCTCCAATGGTCGTGCCGTCTACAGTCACATCGGCTTTTGTTGCATTGATGGTAAATACAACGCCGTTGCTGTAGGTTACCCGGGTCACGCCAGTCTGCAGGATTTCATGGTTCACGATGTTGGCATCCTTTACATACTTCAGGGCCTCGTTTACTCTATTGTAAATCTCTACCGCTCTGTCCTTCCAGGTAGTGAAGGTGGTGCTGTAATAGGAATTCAGACCAGTATACTTCATCTCGTTTGATTCCTCAGCAGTGAAGGTAAAGTGAGGCGCCGCACCGTATTCGATCAGGCGCAGGGTAATCTCATCCACATCGTAGCTGTCGCTGGCATTGATGGAGAAGCCTGCATAATCCACAGTACCGTGATATACCATTTCGTAGAAAGGAACCTCCGCATCCACAAGGAAGTAGTTGTTGTGACCGATGGGAACATTGATCAGGTCATCCGCGTAAGTAACTGCATAATTGTTGCCGCCGCTGACCATCACGTTTTTGTCGGTTTCGGCAAACTTTTGAAGCTGTGCCAGAACCACATCCAGTCCTTCCTCCCGGTTGATTACCTCCGTTCTCTTCTTATCGGAAGCCAGAATATCACCCAGATCCCTTAAGGAATATCCTGTGATATCATACTTATCCGCCTTGGAGATAAACTGATCCACATAGCGTACCAGGAACTTTGGTGAAACCAGGCTGTAGAGGGTTTCCTCATAGCCAAGGCTTGAGGTCTGACGCAGCGTTGTGGGATTTACCTGTCCCAGCATTCCAGCATAACCGGAGTAGTATCTTGCAGCCTCATAGAAGGAGTTGTAGCGCTTGGAGATATAGGTTACCTTCTGGAAGGCCACGTCACCGTAAACCTTTCCTCCATACCCCTCTACCAGTGCAGCCAGGTTCTCAAAATCCTTCTCGCTTCCCAGCTTGCCCACCAGCCGCAGCCGGTCTGTCACATCGTGATAATATCCGCCGTTCATCCAGCCCTGATAGTTGATGATCTGGTTTGAGATACCGGAGGCATATAACTCCTGCGCAATCTCCTGCGCCTGGTCAAAGGTGGTCATGGGCTGCACCGCCAGGTACTGAACGCCCACGATAAAATCTGTAACCTTCACGCCGCCGATCAGATCATAGTAAAAACCGATATCGGAAACAGCTGTGGAGGTATTGTCGCCGTTCTGACTGATAACGTTATCCGCTATCAGCTGCTCTCTGTAATAATTGGCCACTCCCGAATATCCCGTATATTCCTCTCCCAGGAAGGAGTAGCGCAGGGTAATGTTTACATCGTAGAAATCGTTTTCCATAACTGGAATATCCGCGGCGCTTCCGGCAGTACCGAACATGGACAGACGCTCGCTCCCGCGCAGTGTAAACTGGGTCCAGGCAGTGTTGTAGGAACTGGTTCTGCCGCTGACACTGGCCCTGATCTGCGCTAAGGATGCGCCGTCCTCGATCACTGTCAGAATGCTGCTGTTCTCCCTGCAAAGGGCATACAGTGGAAGCCGCACATTTTCTGCGTTTTCTACCTTTGTGTAATCCGCAGCCAGAGGGTCAATGCTGTATACATATGCAGCGTAGTCCGCTGTGCTGGTCTTGCCGTTATTGAAGTTAATCAACGATCCGGAGCCGTTGGGGACAAGAATATAACCACTCTCTTCCGAACCAGCGGCGCCAAAGGCAGGCAACACTTCTATTCCGCTGATGCTGCCGTTGGTTTCCGTAATCCTGCTGGCAGGTACGGATACCACCAGGCTGTCATCCTGCAGCCGATACTCCAGGGAGACGTTAAAGCTTGCCGGAAGAGTGATATCAAATTCCGTATTCTCCATATCAATCAGGTAGTCATCTTCCGTATATCCTGCCTGCTCATACAGAGCAAGGTAAATATCATGGTACACTCTGGCAGTACCAGTACCGCCCTGCAGGGACTGGAGAATGATGTAGCTGCCATCCTCCTCCTGGGTGTAGGATCGCAGGAAGGTTTTTACAGATGCATTATCCTGATCCATCCGGGAGACAAACTGATTATAGCGCTCCTCGCTCATCACATAGGGTACCACCTGGGCATCCGAGGCCACAGGCTTGAGCTCGTAATTAAAACGGACGCCGTCTGTAATGCTCTCCACTGTCATCTCATTGGCACTGATATTCACGCACTCTGAATAGGTATTATAGGTGCCCTCCGTTCTGGCAGAGTTCAAATAGGTGATCACCAGCTGCGATCTCAGTCTGTTCTTGTTCGTTTCATTTGCAACCGTATCCTCATCCAAATTAATGGGATTGGAATAGGTGGTCTCTTTCGTTACCTTGTCGTAGATTGCCACGTACCCATTGGCAGTATTGATGTACAGCTTTAAAAGGTCGTTTTCCGCAGCCAGCTCCATATCCGGAACCCCGGCGCCAGAGTCAGACAATGCCTGAAACTCCGTTCCCTCCTCCACTGTGTAGCTGGAAAGCGCATCCTTATAGTCGTCAAACATCACATAATGGAACACATAGTACAGGATGTATTCGATTCCAACAAACAGGAGTACACCGATACATGCAATCAATATTTTCTTTCCTAGCTTCATGTTCGCTCCTCCTATGATCTATACAGCAGTTCAAGGTAAATACTGTAGAAAAAGCTATACACCTGGCTGACCAAATCCGTCAGCATCACCACCACGAAAATAATAATAAACATGGCAACGAATGTCAGAAAAATGGTAATCAGCGTTTTTCCCAGTGTAAAGTTATGAATGGTCATGATGCCCATCAGACCGAGCAGCAGCGCATAGGCTGTACCGATGCCGATGATAATGGTGTAGAATGCCTCCTCATTCGCGGCAATTCCCTGGGAGATGATCATGGCCGGAATATAAGTTAGGATCATAGGGAGCATGGCATATCCCACTACGATCAGAATATCCTTAAAGCGGCCCTCTCCGCCCATCAGACATGTGACTGACCAGTTGCCCACGCAAAACAAAAGGTAAAGCATTACGACTGCAATCAGCTCTGTCAGGCTGTTGACTGTTCTTGCATCCACATCGTTTACAACAAAGCTGGCCACAATCCGGTTCATGGAAAAGCAGAGGCTGTAGCAGAATACCAGAAAGAAGGCTAAAGGTACGCTTCCCATATTCCTGTGGCGGATTTCGTAAAAGCCGTCCATCGGGTGGGAAAATACATGGAAGGGATACCATAGCTTTTCATTTTTAAAAAATGCTTTTATCTTATTCACAATAACATCCCCTCCTTCATCTGACTCTTGCCCTTTTTCATCTTCAGAATATTCCTCACAACAATCCAAACAATGATCACAACAATGATGCCTGTCAGGATGTATTGAAGATTGCCCTTGAGCCATTCATTTCGGTAGCGTCTGAAGGCAATAGAGTAGTATTTCTTATCCATGGCAAGCCGCAGATATTTCATGGCCTGCTCATTGTCTCCGGAGGTCAGATACGCCTTGCCGATGCCGTCGTTTGCAAGCTCAAAGTTTTCATCAAGCTCCAGAACCTTCTGCCACAGATCCACCGCCTGGGTCTCATCGCCGTCATAGCGGAGGCCTACGGCCTCATTGATCAGGGAGCCGTACTCTGTGGACTTAAATACCATCAGCTCTCTTCTCCCCGCATCCAGCACCAGAATCTTGTCGCCCAGCTGTTCAATGGCCACCGGCTGTGAAAATGTACCTGCCTGAGAACCAAGACCGCCGAAAATATACAGAAGATTTCCTTCGCTGTCGTAGGTAAATACACGTCCCCGTTTTGAGTCAAGGATTGAGTATATACCCCTTCCTCTGTACACCACATCCACAATGGTAGAAGCGCCGCTGTAGGCGGAGGAGCTGTTTGAAAAGGCGATATCTCCGGCGATCACGCCCTTCTCGCCTTTACGGATTACGTCCTCCCCCTTAGGGTTCAGTTTCATAACCGCCTGTTCACCGGCTGTATCGTAATTTGTTGTATATACAAACCCATCCGGATCCACATCAAGGCCTGTAAATTCTGTGGCGATATAAAGAATCTGTCTGGAACGCTGCGCTCTAGTGGAAAGCTTTCTCCAGAAGCGCTCCCAAACACTGATCTTGACACTAATGGTGCCAAAGAAGCTGGTAAAGTTTCCCTCGGAGTCAAAGACCAGAATGCCCTCGGTCTTACCTGCTGCCACCACATAGATCCGGTTTGCATAGTCTACAGCCACCTTCAGGGGAGTAAAATCAAAATCGTCATCGATAATCTCAGACTGGGGATCCTGAACCACCAGGGTTACATTCTTATCCTCATCCAGAACCCAGATTCTCTTCTGTGAACGATCCGCCACATACAGCTTGTTTTCATTAGAAACGCACACGCCGTAGGGCTCGCTGAAGGTCATTTCTTCTCCTTCATAGTTAAAGGTATCAATGATGTCCAGAACCTCTGTCAGCTCCAAATTCAGCTTCACAACCCTGGCATTTCCCGTATCGGCCACATACACAGCATCATCGGAAACATAGACGTCCTGGGGATTCGTAAAATTCGTTGTGCCAAGGCTCACGCCGGAATAGCTGTTATCCGGTACATAAGCCGCAGGAGTGTAAACAATGTCATCCCAGTAATCATAGTTGTAGGTATCATAGGGAAGTGTAGTGGCAAAGGCCATGGTACACTCACCCAAAGTACTGATAATCAGGATGGCAACAAGAAGTATGGTTTTAAATGATTTTCTCATATCTGCCCTCCTTACTCTTTCATACCGGATGTAGCCATGGTCTCCAGAACGTTGCTCTGGCAAGCCAGGAAAAACGCAATGGGGATGGCTGCAATGATAAACTGTACTGCAGCGGATGCGCCGGCACGGGCTGCGCCGCCCAGTGTAATCTGGTTCAATGCATACTGCAGGGGCTTTAACTGTTCGCTGCGAAGGAAACCTGTACCCTGATTTCCCCACATGGACTGAAACTGGAAGATGGCCAGCGTCAGCCATGCAGGCTTTACATTTGGCATCATAATGGTGGAGAACACCTTAAACTCTGAGGCTCCGTCCAGTCTGGCAGACTCCAGCAGCGAGTCCGGTATCTGCTCCATAAACTGCTTCATCAGATAGAGACCCATACTATAAGCACAGGCCGGGAGTATAAGCGCCAGATAGGTATTGTTGATGCCCAGCCAGGAAATGATAATGTAGTTCGGAATCTGGGTTACAACCCAGGAGAACATCATAGCCAGGATAACCATCTGAAACATGATATTCTTTCCGGGGAACTCATGCTTTGCCATGGGATATGCTGCAAGGGAGGCAACTATGATATGTCCCGCTGTACCAAAGCCTGTGATAATGACGGTATTCAATATGTATCTTGAAAAGGGAACCCATGAATCACTCATCAGAATAAACAGGTCTGAAAAGTTTTCCAATGAAGGATTTCTCACAAATATCTTTGGCGGATACTGATAAATCTCATCCAGCGGCTTTAACGCGTTGTTGACGATCATCACCAGCGGCAGCGCCATAAAGATACCGCAGATAATCATCAGTGCAAACAGCAGACTGTTACCGGCAGCGGAACGGTTCAGCTGTTTTTCTCGTCTGAAAAGCTTTTTTCTAGGCTTCATGTAATCTTTTTTTCTAGCCAACTTATTCCCCCACCCTTCTTAGTAATTTCTGTATCAGTTTATTTGAGCCCACCATCAGCAGGAACAGAATCACCGCGATGGCTGATGCATAACCCATTTCAAAACGCGTCTGGCCATAGTCCATCAGGTGTGTAACGATGGTCGCGCCGGAATAGTTTACCGAAGGGTTTCCTGCCAGTGCGATGGACACATCCGCAATGGAGAAGGAGGATGTAATCTGCATCACGGCGCCGAACATCAGCTGGGGCTTCATGGCGGGAAGCGTTACATACCACAGCTCCTGCCAGCGGTTCTTCACACCGTCCATGGCCGCCGCCTCATACAGGGATTTATCCACTGTCTGGAGACCAGCGATGAATGAAAGGAAGCCGGTACCAAGGGACAGCCACAGCTGTACAACGATCAGGATGGGCAGCACGTACTTCTCAGTCTTCATCCAGAGAATAGCATTATCAATAATGCCCCATCGAAGCAGAAATCCGTTTAAATATCCGTAGCGGTCGCCAGTCAGGATCACATTCCAGATCAGGTATGCCTGACCGCAAATGGAGGGCGCATAGAAAATCAGAGTCAGAAATGCGCGAAGCTTCCCCTTAAACTCGTTGATGATCCATGCGAACAGAAGGCACAGCATATAGCTGACAGGCCCTGTAATCACCGCCAGAATCAGGGTGTTTTTTAAGGACACCATGAAAATATCATCGTCAAGGAACAGCTTGATATAATTGTCCCATCCGATAAAGGTTGGCGCCTCCAGCATGTTGAAGTACGTAAAGCTTAACACAATGGATGTAAGCACCGGCAGCACCGTAAAAAGGAAAAACAGAATAAAGTACGGTGCGCACATAATGTAGGAAGCCTTGCTCTTGGCCATTCTCTTGCCAAGGGTGGAGTTTTTCCTTACACTTGCCAAAATCTCTTCATTTGAAGTTGCCATAATTTCCCCTCCCCTAGTCAAGATCAAACTCTGCACGCTTGAAGGCAATCTCCTCGTTGATGAGAATAACCTTGTCCATAAGCTCCTCTCGAGGAGATACGGTATCCGTTTCTGTCGTTACAGAGTAAAATGCGTTGTTAATGTTACGCCATGTAAAATAGCTTCCAGGAACCTGAGGAATGCCAAGAAGGTTTTCTCTCTGTTCCAGCAGCGTCTCCAGGTCGCTGACAGGCCAGTCAAGCTGTACAAACGCCTCCGTATTCGCAGTTGCAACACGGGCAGATGCGCCCATCAGACTCTCCATCTCTCTGGAGAACTGAACCTGCGTGTCCGCATCGGTCCACCACTTTAAGAATTCCCAGCAGTCGTCAGGATTCTCTGTCTTATTCATGATGACACAGGCTGTACCGCCGCTGCCCTGGGTTCTGTTAATGGTTCCGTCCTCCTGTACTGTACCAGGAACAGCGGCCATACCCCACAGACCCTTAATATCCGGCGCAGATACCTGCAGGTTATTGTATGTAGAGATATCCGAGATAATGATGGGACACTCACCGGTACGGAAACGCTCCTCCACAGAGGTCTCCTTATCCAGGGTATAATCGGTGTAATATGCACAGTATTCTTTAAATGCATTGACGCCCTCGTCATTGTCCAGAATACACAAGGAACCATCCTCATTATAATACTCTCCGCCGTTCTGGTAGAGGATCATGGAGTATACCATCTCCTGTGGAAGCATACCAAACTCCATCTGATTCTGATTCAGCTTCGCCATGGCAATCTTCACATCATCCCAGGTCTGGGGAATCTCCAAACCGATCTCTTTCAGGATATCCTTGCGGTAGAACATCATCAGGTAGGTCTGCGTCTCAGGCAGCGCATAGGTAGAACCGTCAAACTGGAATGCCCGGTATGCACTGTAATCAAAACGCTCCAGCACCTCCTCCAGATCGTCAAACTTGCTCAGGTCATATACCGCATTTCTGATACCATAATTTAGCGGTACATCGTTAGCGGTCTGAATGGCCACATCCGGTCCCTGTCCGGCAAGCGTTGCCTGCAGCAGCGTACTGATATCCACGAGCATGACATTTACATTGATGCCTGTGGCATTTGTAAAGGTCTCGTCAATCATATCCTTGATGACGTTTGCCTGGTCACGTCCAGTACCCACCCAAAGGGTTATGGGCTCTCCTTCGGAGCTGGTATCTGCCACGTTACCCACCTGGTTATAGTCAATGATAAAGGAGTAGAACAATCTTCTGAATTCGTATAAAACCTTCTCCCACCATGTGTTGTGAGAAACCGTCACGGAACTTGCCGGAGAAGTAATATAGATGGTATCCAGCTGCAGAGGCTGGTCGAGAACCTGGGTGATCCAGTTACCGCAGGCACGAACATTAATCTTGAATGTACTGATAACCTTTGAAAATCTTTCCACATCCCTGGACAGCTCCTCCAGCTGATCCCTCATGGTAATCAGAACCGTTTCCTTGTCGGAATTTCTTCCCGCAACAGCGCGCAGTCTGGTGATCACATCATCCAGTCGATTCTCCAGATCAATGAGCTGATCTGCCAGTCCGGGAAGGCTGCTCTCGATCTGATAGTCGCGGTCCACATCAGGAGCCACACCAGTAATACGAATGACACTTCTGTAAACAGCGTTCAGATCCGTCACGATATCCTGCACATCGCTGATGATATCGGAGAAGTCACCCAGCACAACCTCCATGCGGATGGTGTGGCGGCCTGCCTCCAGATAAATCTTATAGGGATTATCATTCTCATCCTGTAAAGTTTCCACACGCCAGCTCTGGGCATAGCGGAAACCGTAGTCGGAAAATTCCTCAAAGGGAACCACGCCGTCAATGGTGATCTTGCGGGAAACATAGATGCCTCTCACAAAGTTCTGCTTGTCAAACAGCGCGATATTGTAGAAGCCTGTCTGCTCCACATCAAATTCCCACTCGATCCACTGTCCGGTAAGTCTCCAGGAATTGCCGCCGATGGAATTGTTCTTCAGCTCCTTAGCGCTGGAGGGATAAACCGCCGGCGAGGACTGATCCTGAACAGGATAAAGCATCTGGGAGGACGTCTTGGTGGCATTCTCCGCCTCAATCCGGATGGTCTGGCCGGTGGTGTCTGAAGCGCCTGCCGCCTCCCATTCCTTCAGCTTCTCCTCATATGTAAGAATCTGATCCAGCTGCCCCAGCTTTAACTGACGGAGCATCATGGGCTCGCGAAGAGCTACGATGGTGATGGTGTGCGTACCTGCCTCCAGATAGAAGCCCAGCTCACTGGTCACATATCCCTCACTGTCATACAAATAGGATTCGATCCACTCCGGCGTCTCAATAAGGCCCGGCTTTAAATCATTTCCCTGATTATCAGCCTCCCACTGCATGAGGGTCACGCCATTTGCATCGGTGTAGCTGTTCTGAATCTCATTCTGGTATACACGGTCAAACTCTACGTTGGCGCTCTCCTGATAAGGAAGCGCACCGTCAATAAAAAACGCTCTTTGGATAGAGGCGCTGGAGCCCTCCACTGGAATATAATTCAAGGAAAGGTAATACCAGCCCGCATTCTCGATGGTGACCTCATATTCGATCAAGCCCTGCTCGTCCGTGTAAACCGAATCGCCGCTTACATAGGAAGCATTATCGGGTTCCGGTTCGTAATCTGTAAAAATCTCCGGTTCCGATTCCACATCATTGCCGCTGGCATCCGTGGTACCATCTGTGTAGCGCACATAATCCTTTGCGTCAATGATGATCTCCTCATCCGGATAAACGCCATCATGCTGACCCACATATGTTTCGTACGACGGAATACTGTCGTCAATATTGTAGGTTCCGATGATTTCCTCATAATCATCCAGCGCCAGATCCGTTTCTGCCAGGGCTACGCCGCCAAAATTCGACAGTGCCATGGCACCTGCCAGAACCAACGCCAGACTTCTATGAGCTCTGTTTCTTTTTGCCATCCTCTTGTCTCCCTCTTTCTTCGTTATATGATTATTCATCATACCATTCCTTTTCACCATTCTCCGGCTCCGGTATGAATTTCTTCAGCGCCGGTTCCACCAGAAAAGTGGAAATATAGCACCATACTCCGGGAACAAACAGCACGCATGCCACCGGCAGGTAATAGAAGCATAACAGTATAAGTCCGATAGGCACCGCTGCCAGAACCACTGTCTGGGGCAGCCTGGACAACTCCATGTATATGCACATCTTTAGCAGCCTGCTTTTCTTAATGTCAAATCTTGACAGCGCAGGAAATAGGTAGCATGCAAGTCCCAGGACGAAGGCTGTCATCACAATGTAGGCGATCAGCATAAACAAATGGTCCGCCCCGCCGGAAACATTCGCCAGATACTGTATATTCACGTACATCAGCAGCGCCCACAACAGATAGAAAATTGTAAAAAGAGCTCCGTCCTTCAACGTCCTTTTAAAGCTCCTGAAAAATTCCCTCACAGGATAACCCACATCCCTGCGAACGCTCTTCATCACAGCATAATACAGAGCGCTCATAGCCGCGCCTGCTGTCAAAACCGGAATACTGCATATCATCCAGACAACCGTAAGAAGCACCAGCTGTCCAAACTTTGTAAGAAAGCTTACAAACGGGCCGTCAGCCCCGAAAAAACGCTCCATCACTCATCCTTCTTTCATTCAAGAGGATAGTTTTTTAAATCCGGCAGTTCATCAAGCGTCACGGACAAGGGGCTGCTGTACATTTTCTTCAGCACTTCCTCCGTTGTATAGTTCACCGAATCACGGTTCAGCGTGGACGTCTTCAGCACAAACTCCCCGCTCCAGGTACAGTAGAAGCCCCACATAGCTCCGTCCCTATATGCCAGATCTGGGTCAAACACACAGCCGTTTTCTGACAGAACAACCATCTTATTTGCATCTGTGTAATTTACCGCTTCCATGTATTTAACCACCTGGGAGGTGGAGACCTGGTTGCCGGGGTATATATCTTCGCCGATGATATCCACATATTCGTCTCCGGGATACCAGTCCGCAGCCTGCCCGTTCCACAGCCAGATCAGATTATCCAGTCCGTACTCGTTTGTCAGCTTATCATAGAGAAGGATCCACAGCTCTTTGCAGGCGTCTGCGCCGGAAGCTCCCCACCAGAACCAACCGCCGCTGGCCTCGTGAAGAGGACGCCATAGAATCGGGACGCCTGCATCCTCCAGTCTCTGGAGCTGTTTGGCAATGGCGTCGATGTCTTCCATGAGAAGCTCGTAGCCCTCTTCGTCCTCACCATTCATGATCTTGCCCAAATCAATATTGGTCGCTTCTGTGCGAAAGCCTGAATACCAGTCCCCCGTCAGATATTTGGAGGGAGCGTTCCAGTGCCAGCACATGGTCACGATACCGCCTCTCTCCCACCAGTCGATGGCACGTTCCACAGCCTGTGAAGAGCTTCCGTTTTCCACCCTGGAAGGAGTATATTCAATCAGATCCAATCCCAGAACCGCCGGGAACTCTCCGGTCACATTCCATATCGCCTGCACCTCATTGCTGAAGTATCCGTCATCCCCATACTGGCCAGTGAGAAACTGTTTTCCATACACATCCGTCAGATACTTCATCAGACGCTTTGCGTTATCATCCGCATGAGGATTGATCAAATCCGCTGAAACCTCATACATGGATTCATCCACCTCCTCGCCAAGAGAAATGGTCAGATTATCAATCCGGGTATATCCCCAATAACAGGTAATACTGATTTCATGGCTTCCCGCATCCATATAAATCTGATTCATGGCGCTGTCCTCAAAATCCGAGGAATTAGATCCAAGCTCGCCCACCGTCTGGCCGTCCACTGCTATGTAATTATACTTTTCCGTTCCACCCGTTGAAGTGCTGAAGGTCAGGTCATAAAAGAAGTCGTAGGGCACTTCCACCTGGAAAGTAATCACATCCTCTCCTGCGGTATACAGGCCATCTGCGTAGCCTGTTCCGGAGCACCCCTCCGCCTCCTGGGCAAATGCATTTCCTGTAAACAACGCCTCCTCCGCCTCGTAAACCAGCGGCTCCATATCCTCCTCCGGCTTCCCGGGTCTTTCCGGAAGCGCAACCTCTTCCTCCGGCTCCGTTTGCCCCTGAGAAGCATCTGTAACTGATTCCTCCGCGCTCTGTTCCGCGCTGGAAGACGGATTATCGCCTCCGCTTCCGCCAGAGCAGCCTGACAGCAATATGCCCGTGGAAAGCACGACTGCCGCGACAACCTCATACCTTTTTCTCATAGCTGATACTCCTGCTTCACTACAGACCATTTTTCAGTCTGCCTGATGTCAAATCCGCGTAAAATCTAGTAACAAGACCTACTCCGGACAGTGTTGGCATTATTATAACATAGCAGCAATTCATTTACAAGTCAAAATTGTGATATTTGTACAATTAATTTTAATAATTTGTGAACAATCCATTCTTTTTTTACCACTTAATGACCATAAAAGCCAGACTTTCGTAAATATTTTCGTAAAATTTGTGCAAATCGTGCATTTTATTTCCTGCACAAAATCTCCCATTCAATCATTGGCAGTTTCTGAATTTGACCGCTTTACACGAAACGTTTCTTATTATATAATGGCAGCAGCAAATGCGCGGCGATATCAGCTGTGCGAAAGGAGAGCCTATGAACACTATAGAATGCATCAAAACACGCCGGAGCATCCGCTCCTACAATGACAAAAAAGTGGACAGAGAACTGTTGAAGGAGATCGTTGAAGCAGCTTCCTTCGCTCCTTCCTGGAAGAATACCCAGGTTACCAGATATATCATCATTGACGATGCGGCATTAAAAAACCGTATTGCCGAAGAGTGCTGCAGCAGCTCCCACAACGGCGGTATCATCCAAAATGCGCCCGTTCTGGTTGTCACCACCATGATCCGCTCCCGGTCAGGCTATGAGCGGGATGGCTCCTTCTCTACTCCAAAGGAAAAAGGCTGGCAAATGTATGACTGCGGCGTGGCTGGACAGACCTTCTGCCTTGCCGCACATGAAAAGGGACTTTCCACTCTGATTATGGGAATCTATGACGAGGACAAGATTACAAAAATTCTTGAAATCCCCGAAAACCAGGAGGTCTGCGCGCTGATTGCAGTGGGCTATACCGATGAAATTCCCGCCGCTCCCAAGAGGAAGACTGTCGATGATCTGATTACTTTCCGCTAAAAGGAGCTGTAAAGCTTGGAAGCAAGCCTCCAAATCTACCATGATGACGCGGCAAGCGCGTCAGAAAGAGGTAAGTTTGGAAGCAAACTTCCAAATCTACCATGATGACGCGGCAAGCGCGTCAGAAAGAGGTAAAAATGAATAATCTTAGACACCTGATCAGTCCCCTGGATTTATCCCTGAAGGAAATTGATAAAATCCTCAGCCTTGCAGCAACTATTAAGGAGAATCCAAAATCCTACTCAAAAAAATGCGAGGGCTTAAAGCTGGCAACCCTATTTTATGAGCCCAGCACCCGTACCCGTTTAAGCTTTGAAACCGCCATGCTGAATCTGGGCGGATCCATCATCGGCTTTTCCGATGCAGCAAACAGTTCTGTTTCAAAGGGAGAGACTGTATCTGATACGATGCGAATTATCAACTGCTTTGCCGACATCTGCGCTATCCGCCACAACAAGGAAGGCGCTGCGCTAGTTGCCGCCAGCAAGGCCACTATTCCGGTAATCAACGCCGGCGACGGCGGGCATCAGCATCCCACCCAGACTTTGACGGATCTAAACACGATCCGTTCCCTGAAAGGCCGTCTTTCCGGTCTGAAAATCGGCTTCTGCGGCGATTTAAAATTTGGCAGGACGGTACATTCCCTGATTCATGCTCTAGTTCGATATCCAGACAACGAATTTGTGCTGATTTCTCCGGACGAGCTTCGGGTACCCGCATATATCCGTGATGATGTGCTGATTCATTCCGGTGTAAAATTCACAGAGGTGCAGCGGCTGGAGGATTCCCTTTCCGACCTGGATATCCTGTATATGACAAGAGTACAGAAGGAGCGTTTCTTCAATGAAGAGGAATATATACGCTTGAAGGACCGCTACATTCTTGACAAGGAAAAAATGAAGCTGGCAGGACCCGAGATGCTGATTCTCCATCCCCTGCCCCGGGTCAATGAGATTGCCACTGAAGTGGATGACGACCCCAGAGCTGTTTATTTTAAGCAGGTGGAATACGGCGTCTATGCCCGCATGGCATTGATCCTGTTTCTGCTTGGGAAGGAGGATACTTCATGCTAAACGTCAGCGGATTGAAAGACGGCATTGTGCTGGATCATATTCAAGCCGGCATGTCCACAAAGATTTTTAACTATCTTGGCCTGGAAAAGCTCGACTGCCAGGTGGCAATGATCAGAAATGCGAGAAGCAGCAAGATGGGACGCAAGGACATTATCAAGATTGAAGGCGGTCTTGATATGGTGGATTTAGACGTACTTGGTTATCTGGATCACAATATCACCATCAACATTATAAAAGATGAAAAAATCGTGGAAAAACGCTGCCTGAAGCTTCCCAAGCGTCTGACAAATGTTCTGAAATGCAAAAACCCCCGGTGTATCACAACAGATGACAAGGGGCTGCCCCACATTTTTTTCCTGGCAAACGAAGAGACGCAGACCTACCGGTGCCTGTACTGTGAAGAAACCGCCAGCAAATAAAACATAACAAAACCCGGCCGGATTTGAACCGGCCGGGTTTAACACGATCATTTTCATTCGATCTACATCAGTCCAGAAAGGGCGTCATTGTACATAATTCCCAAAATAACTGCTCCAAGAACAATCCGGTAATAGCCAAACACCGCGAAATTGTTCTTCTTGATAAATCCCATCAAGAACTTAATGGCAAAAATGGATACCACATATGCCACAACGCTTCCCAGCACAAGAACAATTGCCTCCGTCTGGTTGAGGCTGGCTCCCTCCATAAAATACTTCACAAGCTTTAATCCGCTGGCTCCAGCCATGACAGGTATAGCAAGATAGAAGGTAAATTCCGCAGAAATATACCGGGAGCAGCCGATGATCATAGCCCCTAAAATGGTAACTCCCGACCGGGATGTACCAGGGATAAGAGACAGCACCTGAAACAGTCCGATCAGGAAGGCTGTTTTATAGGTTATCTGCGAAAATTTCTGTATTTTAAAACTTCTGTTCTCATTAACCGCCTCCACAATTACAAACAGAATGCCGTACAGAATCAGCATCACAGCCACAACGGATGCCTTATAAAAATGCTCGTCAAACCAATCGTCAAACAAAAACCCCAATACCGCAGCAGGAATAACAGCTACAATGACCTTCCCCCAAAGATCCCAGGTTTCCTTCCGCTCCTCTGCGGACTTTGAAGGCGCCCAGGGATTAAGCTTTCCAAAATACAAGGTTACCACAGCCAGAATAGCCCCCAGCTGGATGACCACATTAAACATCTCCATGAATGCATCCGACATATTTAAGGGCATATATTCTTCAAGCAAAATCATATGTCCCGTGCTGCTGATAGGAAGCCATTCAGTGATGCCCTCAACGATTCCAATAATAACAACCTTTAAATATCCAAGCCAATCCATGGTTTTTTCTTCCTTCCTGCCACATAATCCTCGGCTTTTAATCATACCATCTAAGCATTAAAAAAGCAACCGAAAGTTCACTCATATCTTTTTCATCCTATGTCTCTTTCTGTAAAATCAGTACATTTTTCGATGGAGCAGAATGGCTCCTATCTGATTTTCCGCAATACCCTACAGGAGAAAGCGCGTCCGCCCATGGCGGGCGAACAAAAAAAAGCCGAAGCACGGTGCGCGCTTCAGCTTTTTCAATAGCCAATAGGGGAATCGAACCCCTGTTTCCGCCGTGAGAGGGCGGCGTCTTAACCGCTTGACCAATTGGCCATAAAGTCGAGGCGACGGGATTTGAACCCACGACCTCTGCGTCCCGAACGCAGCGCTCTACCAAGCTGAGCCACACCTCGATCTCTTTTATTTCAAAAGAAAAGGCAATCATATTCCTATGATCACCATTTCGTAGCCAATAGGGGAATCGAACCCCTGTTTCCGCCGTGAGAGGGCGGCGTCTTAACCGCTTGACCAATTGGCCATATCACACAGATGTAAAAAAGCTTACACCCACAAGACATATGGTACTATACCATGCTTTCAACGCTTTGTCAACAATTTTTTGAATTTTTTTAAATATTTCTACAATTCCTTTCTCCCCCATTGACCCAGCTTGTATAGACGCTGGTACTCCTCATATGCCTTCTCCAATATCTGTTTTTCATTTACAAATTTCAGAAGATGATATGCCTCATAGTATTTATAGTAACCGGAATCGAGGAAGTATTCCTCCTTCTGGGGACGACTGTAATAGCTGTCCGCCATCATCAAATACCAGTGAACCTCCTTCTCCACCCAGTCCTGGGCAACGCGGAAATTGTAATGACTCTTACCCACATAGCTAATAATATGGGCCGAAACCCCCGACTCCTCCTCTACCTCCCGGAGCGCTGTCTGCTCATGGGTTTCTCCTTTTTCTACTGTACCCTTCGGAAGCACCCAACCCTCATATCTGTTTTTATAATTTTTATACAGCACCAGAACCTTTCCCCGAAAGATTACCACGCCGCCGCAGCTTGTAGCCTCTAGCATCTTTTGCATTTCCCTTCGTATGTCTGTTATATTCACTAACCGATACATGGGTCTATTGTAGCAAAGATTCAAAAAACATGCAAGCTATTCCCAAATATAAATTATTATCCCTGCGGTCAGAAAAATCAATCCGGCTGTCATCAGCCATTGCTGGTATACAGAAGCTGTACCTGCAATCTCAAATATTCCCCGCAGAAGGCTGGACACCGTCAGCGCTGCCACACCGGAATTATATATGTTGACCGCCAATCTTTTGGGAGGGCGAAGAGCTCTCAGCAGCAAAAAAGCTCCGCAGGGAAGGCAGCCCAGTACAAGGGGCCATGCAAAAAGCCATGTCATAAAGGGTGAATGTACTCCATGGGAAAACTGATTATATACAAGAGAAAACAATAAACAAAACAGACTGACTGCCAGATAGATCAGCATCCCCTTTTTCATCGAAATCCCATCAGGATAATCCAATGTATACAATATCGCTGACGCTCCTTTCTTTTATGGTATTTCCGCTGGTGGTGGGTTTGTTGATTACCTCTCCCATGAACCACATAGTGGAAGACCCTCCCCCATCCAGGTTATAAGCCTGCGTACAGCCAAGGCTTTCCATCACCTGGGCAAGCTGATACAGGCTCAGTCCTTCACTTTCGGATGTCCTTCCATCTGAAACCAGCAGTACATAATGCAGCGGCTCAATGACGCCAATAGCCGTTCTTGGATTGCTGCGCATAGCCTGCTCCACCTCGCTGTCCTCGTCCACAGTCACTGCTCCATCCTCCACCAGCCCAGGCCCAAAGGAAAAAATATGAAGAGCGCCCTCCTGTGCCAGTTCCAGGGCATCCGACTCCGCCTCATCGAAAATTTCAAAGCTGCCGTCCCCATAGACCGCAAGGGCCTCATTGCCGCTTCCGCTTCTTGGGATATCCCGGTAAAGATACCCGTTTCTCATAACAAACCCGCTGTCCCGAAAGCCGTAGTAATCCCCATTAATTGCAAAAACCGCACCGTTCTCCTCCGCAATGGAGGAGGTGGTATCCCTCACATTTCGCCCGAATACTCCCCCTGCCAGTCCCGCCTTCAGATAGGAAATATCGCTGAGTACCACATCCGCCACATAAATTTGTGTGTCATACCTGTTGAACGTGGTGATATGAACGGAAAACTGACTGCATTCATAGCTGTTTTCGGTTATGATCGGCTCTGTTTCCCTATCCTCCTGTTGATCAGAAAGCAGGGAATTGGTCTCCCCGCTCTCCTGCGGATCCGTAACATATACCAGGTCTCTTGGTATGACAAAGGCGTCCAGAAGCGAAAAAACCCCATACCCCGTCAGGAGCAATCCGTACAGCACAGCCCAGAAATATGGATATTTTACTTTTTTCTCACTGTTCTTTGTATTTTTCATGGTTTTCCCCCTGCCCGAATACCCAGCTCTGCTGCATCATAAAGCTGAAAAAGAATAACGCTGTATCTACAATAATCTTTGCCGCCAGCGTGGGAAATGAAACAGAAGCCAGAAAAGCAACCGCAGCAGCACTGACGCACATCTGAAAAAGAAATAACGCAAAATACCGCGCCGCATCACCTCCTGCAGGATTACGGCTTTTAAAACTCCAGTGTCGGTTTAAAAAGAAATTGACAATTCCTGAGCCAATTCTTGCAAAAATCGTAGCTGCATAAATATTCTGAAGCTGAGAAAAAGGAAAAACAGCCGTAAAAAGACAAAAAAGCAAAAAATCCACAGCTGCTCCCGCCAGGGAGGAAAAAGCATACCGAACCAGCCGGCCATAGATCAGCAGAGAATCCGCTACAGGCCGAAAGTGGGAGCCCTTATTTCCATTTTCATACACTGTTTCAATCGGAATCATTTTCAGCGGAGCTTTACGCACTGCATCCACCAGAAAGTTCATTTCATACTCATATCTCTCTCCCTCTTCCGTCAGGGCAAGAGGAATCAGGCATTCAGGAATCCCCCGGAGGCCCGTCTGGGTATCCCCGCAGGACACCCCTGTGATCAGCCGAAAAAATACCGAAGTGATTCGGTTTCCTGCCAGACTTCCCAGGGGAACATTTCCCGTATCAAAATTTCTCACTCCAAGGACCAGAGCCTGCGGATTTGACGCCATCCCATCCGCCACTCGGCATATATCTCCGATCAGATGCTGTCCGTCCGCATCCGCCGTGATAAACCCATGATGAGGGCCATAAAGGCGGATAGCTTCTGCCAGTGCATTTTTTATAGCTGCGCCCTTCCCCAGATTCTTTGCATGGCGCAGGATGGTACAGCCCTTTTTTTCAGCCCCCTCAAAAATCATGTCATATTCGGGGGGACTCCCGTCATTTACTATCACAATTTTTTGAAAACCTGCCCCCAAAAGACCATCAATGAGATTTAGAAGTTTTTCATCTGGTTTGAGTGCCGGAATCAATATAATCATCTGCTCTCTGTTCATACTATTATAGATAACCTGCATTTGTTAAAAAAATGTGAGAAAAAGCGAAAAACTTTCAAAAAATTCTGAGATGAACGCCTCTCTAAAATTCAGTTCTAGAATTTGTATGCTTAAAAATGCCGCGCAGTCTTTTAGACTGCGCAGCATCATCAGCTTCAATATGCACTATTCTTTATAGAGCGCAAAATCATCCCAGGCACCCCAGGCCTTAGGTGCAGCACTGTTGCGGACACCCACCGTAACCTCCGCACCCTCTGGGATCATTATACCCCTGATGGTAGGGTTATCCCATACCTGCCAGCTGGATACGCCGCTATCTACAGTATACTCTGTTCCGTTGACAATGATATACAGCTGGAATAACGCGCCGCTGCCAGCGCTGCCGCCCTGAAGGAAAGCAGACAGCTCATAGGAGCCCGCAGGAAGATCTTCGATTGTTTGCTCCGCCGTCCACTCCACCTGCTGCTCGCTGTAAAATTTCAGGCTGTAATCTCCGGAATGTTTGTTGTTGTCCTGCTCCCTGCCTACACCGTCGCCGCTGACAACCCACATAGTCATATCAGAGTCCTCAAAGCTGGGATTTTTCACATAGTTGATATTCATAATATACAGGGTACAGGTCAGGGGATATTCCATACCTGTTTCCTCATCCAAAGCCACGCCAGAAATCACATACTCTCCGGCCCCTGCCGTCTCTGCTTCCGCCACGGCCGTTTCATCCCAGGTCACAGGCAGTGCCTTATTTTCACCGTTGTTTAGCTCTGCCTGCGCCGTCTCAGGCATCTGTACCAGCTCTCCGATGGGGGATTCATATTCCATATCCTTTACACCGGTAATCTTCAAAGGGGCGGTTGTACCGCTAAAAATGTACTTCCAGATATTCATGCTTTCCAGAGGACGGCCCTCAAAATCGAACAATGCCTGGTTATCCCAGGAGGAGCCTCCAAAGTACTCTCCAGCATCATCCGGATCATAGGATGCCGAATAGCTGGAGGCCCAGCCGCTTCCAAATTCCTCCCAAAGCTCATAATTTCTGTCATATTCCGAAGCAGGACCCACCGGAATCCAGGCGGGCTCCCAGTAAAATACCCCCAGGGCATCATCTCCCACATTTTTCACTGCTTGAATCACTGCCCGGACTGCATTGGCCTGACCCTGCACAGAAATCTCATAGGGCAGAGATACACCCACCGTATCCCCAGACACGGAATTGGCAAAGCCATCCCCATCCTCTGAGGTGTAGAGGTAGCTGGTCTCCGCCACCATCACCTTTTTATTATAGGTTTCGGCAATCTTTGTGAGATTTTCTGTCAGACGCTCTGTAGTCCCATGCCAGAACATATAATAGGAAGCAGCAAATACGTCAAAATCCACATCATTGTCCATAAGCTCCCCACAGATATCCGCAAAGCCGCTGGACTCTGGGTTTGTGTAGTGCAGGGCAATCTGAATGTCCCTGTCATATTCTTCGCTGACACTGCGCACCGCGCTGCAGGCAGCCCGCATCAGAGTGTATACTCTTTCGCTGTCCGTCTCCCCGGCCATGCCGCTGTTTGTCTCATTCCCCACCTGTACCATTCCCAGGTTCACGCCTGCAGCCAGCAGCTGGTTCAGGGCATTTTCTGTAAACGCTCCGATGGCCACTTCCTTATTTTCAAGAGTATAATGCGCCCACTCCTTGGGGGATTTCTGCTTATTGGGATCCGCCCAAAAATCAGAATAGTGGAAATCAATCAGCACCTGCATACCCGCCTTTGAGGCCAGGCGGCCAATAAAAATAGCCGTATCCAGGTCATTATGTCCGCCGCCATAGCTGTTTCCGTTCTTGTCTGCGGGGTCGTTCCAAACCCGAATCCGCACCCAATTTACACCGCACTGGGTCAAAAATTCAAAGAACTCCTCATCGCTCAGCGCGTTGCCATCAAAGTCATAATAAATTACGCCGCTTTCCTTCTGGGCCATGTAGGAGGAAATGTCCACTCCCCGGATAAAATCGTCCCTCAGGCCCTCCACCGGCTCCACATACAGAGAACTGTCCACTGCCTCCATTCCGGTAAATTCTGGAAGCTCCGGTATCTCAAAGCTCTCGTAGGTCTCACCTGTCTCGGCCTGCTGCCAAGAGCCTGATGTTTCCAGGCTCTCATTGATGATGATATCCGTACTTGTGCTTTTTTGGCAGGCAGTTCCCGAAACCGCTGATACAGCTGCCAGCAATCCTGCAGCAAAGCGGGTCATTCTGTTACCCATAATCCCCCTTTCCGAAGGCTGATTTTGCATTCTTTGTATTCTTCAGAAAACCGGCAGAAGTTTTGCCCGCTGACCGGGAGCCCTTTACGCATCCCTGATCACCTCTAAGGCAGGCAAAACATGCCCGTCAAAGTCAAACAGCGCCTGATTCGCCCACTCGTTGCCGCCAGGGCCCTTCTCGTGCACATATTCCCAGCCGCCTCTGTTTGCCCACCCGCTTCCGGGAACAGGTATCCAGGCTGCCTCCCACCAGTATAGTCCCAGACCCAGGCCCTTTGGCACCCCCTTGATTACCTGAAGCAGTTTTTTGGTAAAATCCGCCTGACCCTGGGGGGTCATGGGAAAAGGAACCCTTGCAGCCAACTCCGGCCTGGTGGCAGCGCCTTTTCGCTCTCCAGCAGCCAGCCCCTCCCGGACGCCATAGTCCTCCATAGTAAAGCCCATGCTGGTTTCAGCGATAATCAGGGGTCTGCCGTAGCGCAGAGCCATATCATTCATGTTTATAGCGAGATCCTCCATGGTGCCATGCCAAAAGGGGTAATAGGAAAGGCCCATCACATCGAAATCGCCGCCCCGCTGCACAAAATTGTCAAACCAGGTGCGGTACAAATCGTTTCTGCCCCCGTTATCCAGATGGAGCATCACAGGGAGCTTCGAATCAAAAGCGCGGACAGCTCTTACGCCTGCCATGATAAACCGGGCAATATTGTCCCACTCCGGAACCTTCCCATAGGGCCAAAGAAGACCGTTGGTGACCTCGTTCCCCACCTGAACCATATCCGGAGAAAGCCCCTCCTGTGCCAGCTGCTCTAAAACCTCCCCAGTATACTGTTCCACCGCTTGTTCCAGCTGGTTCGGATTCATCCCCTGCCATTTCTTCGGTGGAATCTGCTTGCCGGGATCCGCCCAGAAATCCGAGTAATGGAGATCCAGCAGCCATTTCATCCCCAGAGCCTTCGCCCGCCTTGCCAGCTGTACCAGACAGGGGTAGTCGCACACACCCGCCCCGTAGGAATCCCCCTCACTGGTGTAGGGATCATTCCACAAACGCAGCCTCACCCAGTTGGCGCCGTAACGCTTCAGGATTACCAGGGCATCCTCAGAAGGACCGCTGTCAAAAAAGCGTCCCCCCAGATTCTCCACCTCCAGAAGGGTGGAGACGTCAAATCCTTTTACAAAATCCTTCATCCATTCCATGACAGTCAGTCAAACCTTTCGATATCCTTTAATCCATCTCATATACCATTCGCCTAACCTTTTTAAAGCTTTCATTTATTCTTCTATAGGTTAATCGGCGTTTTCATGGTTTATCAGTCGAATTTTTCAAAATCTTCCATGGAGAAGCGTTTCAGCATACTCTTGTAACGGAAGCGGGCCATTTTATTCTTTTCAAGAACGTCTTCCTCTGTTCCCGTATACTGACACCGGATGCAGTAATACTCCTTCCTGTCCTTATCATAGAACATATCGATATCCAGATCCCTCATAAAGCAGGAGGGACAGCGATAGTTTAATCTTCCCTTGCCAGCCTGAGCCATGTGCTAAACACCTCCTTATCCTTTAACACACCGGTATATCCAAGTGTGAACATGGGGCTAAAGGCATAGCCCTCCTTAAAATATCCCGTCTTTTCCCTGCCGGAGCACTCCATGGTAACCCGAGTTTTAATGGGAGGAATAACCGCATCCACATGGTCAGCCCCAGGGCAGTAATTCTCACGGCACTTGTAGGCATACCTTAAGGAATCCTCCTTAATGCCCGATGTGGCTGAAAGGGTGATGCTGGTCATATCCTCAGGATACTCTGTGACGCCGTAGCAGGCCACCATATACTCGTTAATGGTCACATCCGCCTCCGGATCACTCATTTCCAGGATATTTCTGTCAATCTTAATGGAGGAATCCCCCTCCTTAAAGGTGATAACTGTCTGAAGCTTTAAGCTCATATCGGAAAATACAATATCCACCGGATCAAGCGTAAGCCTTCTCTCCCCCTTTTCCTCTGAAAAATGGGCATGGGTCCTGCAGAGGCAAAGGTCAACCTCTTCGCCATTGTGGCAGATCTTGGCGCTTCGCACCGTCCCCTCTCCAGCATAGTGGGTAAAATATCCCGCCCTGTACTTTTCCTGGATCAGGAAGGGGTAGCCGCACTCCTGCACATGGGGGGTGCCGATGCCCACCTTCCACTCAAGCTTAGCCGCGTAGGGTCGCAAATCCACGATGGCTCCTCCCTGATCCATGTTCACACAGGCTCTCATGTAGGGGTCGCAGTACCAGAAAAGCTGCTTGTTACTGCCATAGATCAAATCCCGCCACAGGGCGCATTCAGGCTCTGTATAGTGCTTCTTCTCCCGATAATAGTCCGCAAATTCGCTCATAGTCATATCAAGGAGCTTGCCATCCTTTTTCAGCTGGCCGTAATAAGCGCAGCCATCCTCGTAGCTGGCCTTTAAAAGCTCATAGGGAGCCTCCCATCGACCCATTTTATTCATCCATCCCGGTCCCACAAACATCATGTTGTAGGCATAGCCATTGTTAAATCTTGCCTGATAGAGATACTGGTCGATGAGATTAAAAAGATAGGGATACTGCTGGCCCACATATTCGCCGTTTTCATCAATATGTCCCGGCTCGTATAGCATACCCCGGAGGACATTCTGGGGATGGGTTCCAAAGTTGGAGCCGTTGCCGTCATAGCATGCCAGAAGATCCCTTGAAAGATGGGGAATGGCCACAATGCCGGAATCCTCCGCCTCATTTGCCGCAGGGGCATGGGTGTTTACCTTGCTGGGAATCCATGGAGCCCAGGGGCCGCCATCCATAAGGGTGTACCATGAATTGTTGCAGGTATGATAAGCTTTGGGTCCCTCCTCCCAGCAGGTTGCCACCGCACATTTCACGGAAGGGTACTTCTCCTTAATATAGTTGATGAGGTCCGCATCCATATAGTAGCTTCCAGTGGATTCCGGATAGAACCCGAAGCGCTCATAAAACTTTTCAAAGACATCGTTCACCACGGATTTTTTCATATCCATGTCAAACATCCAGATGCAAAAGTCCTTGGTCTTATACTTCTCTCTAAATTCCTTGCAGGGAAGCCCCAAAAGGGTAAGACCAATCTCGTCACCGTATTTTTCATGATGATCCTTAGCGATCTCCACCGCCTCGTCGTTAAAGAGACTGGCGTAGGTCATCTGTATGGTGGTCTTAAGACCGTTTTTATGGGCTGCCTCCTGCTGAGTCTTAAAAATGTCAAGGCTCTCTGTGAGCAGGGCCTTTCTTCCCAGATCCTCAGCCTTGCCCTGGCCGGTGACCTTTTCCGCATACTCCGGCACCATCTCAGGCCGGTGAATGATATTCACTATAAACTGATCCATAGATACCTCCGATAATTTTTATCCCTTTACAGCGCCGCCTGTAATACCCTCCACATAGAATTTTTGCATGATGACAAACAAAATGGAGATGGGGATGGATACCAGTACGCCGCCGGCGCAGAACTGGCTAAAGTATGTGTTTATAAGGCTTCGATCCAGCATGTTATAAAGACCGATGGCAAC
Organism: uncultured Lachnospiraceae bacterium; assembly: GCA_944381475.1. Classification (GTDB taxonomy): domain Bacteria; phylum Bacillota; class Clostridia; order Lachnospirales; family Lachnospiraceae; genus UBA4292. The sequence goes on from CALWLH010000054.1 coordinate 43,705, forward strand.
GGTCCACATGGAGGATATACCTGAATTCAGAATCATCTTTGCAAAGACGAAATCCATCCATGGGGCTAAAAATGAGCTGATAACCGTGTACACAATGATGGGTCTGCTCATGGGCATAACCACCTTCCAAAACACTCTGGCCTCGCTGGCTCCATCAATATATGCCGCCTCACGCAGGGAAACAGGCACCGTATCCAAAAAGCCCTTTGCGATCAGGTATCCGAGACCGGAGGAGGCAGAGTATACCAGCACCAGACCCCAGTGGTTGTTTGTAAGATTGAAGCTCTTAAGTATAAAATAAACGGCGATCATGGACAAAAAGCCGGGGAAGAGGTTTAGAATGATGGCCACATTCATAATGGGCTTTCTCATCTTAAACCTCATACAGCTCATGGCATAGGCCACCATCAGCACAAAGGCAGAGGAAACGATACAGCTGGCACAGGCAATCAGGAATGTGTTTTTAAACCAGTTGGGGAACTGGGCCACTGTATCCGCTGAGAACAGCAGGTTTTTGTAATTGTTTAAGCTCCACTCATCCGGGAAGAAGGATGTGGCGTTTACTCCTGTGTAGGCGCTGAAGGATGTGACTAAAAGCCACACAATGGGAACCAGCCAGATAAGCGCCAGAACCGCCAGCAAAAGGTTATGTAAGATTGTTTGAATAGTCTTCTTTTTCATCATCTAAACATCTCCTCTCTGTCGCCTCTGATCATGCGGTTAAATGCCACCAGAGTGAAAACTGCACATATCACAAACACTACGATACCGATGGCGGAGGCCATCTTGTAGTTGTAGTAGTCCTGGGTCAGGGTAAAGAGCCAGGTTACCAGAAGGTCCGTCTCCTTAGCCTGGGAATTAGCCAGAGCCTGGTTTGTGGTGACATAGGTTGATGTCAGCAGGTAGATCACATTAAAGTTGTTGATATTTTTTACAAAGTCCGTCACAAGGGCAGGCCCGGTTACAAAAAGCATATAAGGCATGGTGATGTGGCGGAATATCTGTCTTGGAGTCGCGCCGTCGATGCGGGCGCTCTCAAGCTGCTCCCCGGGAATGTTCATCAGCACACCTGTAGCGATGAGCATCTGATAGGGAACTCCCACCCATATATTTATAAGGATTATCATCACATGAACCCATCCCGGCGATGTCAGGAAGGGAATGGACATATTGCTTATTATACCCGCATTGTAAAGTGCCTCGGTAAGTCCGATGGCTTCGCAGAAGGAATTAAATATACCATTGTCAGCAAAGAAATGCTTTACAAGAAGCAGGGATACAAACTGCGGTACCGCAATGGTGATGATAAAAAGGGTTCTCCACATTTTAGGTAATTTGGTTTTCCTATTGTTTATAAGAAGGGACAGAAGAATTCCCCCGATATATGTGGTGAGTGTGGAGAAGAAGGCCCACACCAGAGTCCAGGCCAAGACCCTCACAAAGGCGTAGCCAAAGGTAACGGTAAGACCGCCGCCCCCGAAAAGATTTATAAAGTTCGTCAGTCCCGTCCAGGTAAAAAGCGAGCCCGGAGGCATATGATTCTGGTCGTAATTGGTAAAGGCCACCAGAATCATCACAAGAAGGGGCACCACAGTAAAGAGAAGGATTCCCATCACCGGCAGGAAAAGCAGAGTGATGTGGAACTTCTTGTTTAACAGTTCCTGAATATCCTCCCGAAAACTATTGATATGCTTTCCTTCCTTTGCCGCCTTCTGCAGATTATAGACGGAGATCATATTAAATATATAAAATGCCAGAAATGCTGCCCAAACCACAAAGGAAACAAGGGACATAAGGAGAATCAAAAATGAGTTGTCGTAGTCGTTATACTCATTTTTCATGGTTGTCATGTTAAAGACAGATTCCCTTACCACTGTTCCTAAGGTTCCAAACTTGCTCACATACTGAGGGGCAAAGAGAACTGTAAAGGCTATAACTCCAGCCTCCAGCAAGGTTACCAGAATGCCCTTTATAATCTGTTTTCTCCTGATATACCCGGCGCCCATAACCAGCATGGAAAGCTTTACAAACAAGTCGCCCTTTGCCACTGCCGTGCCAAAATTTTTAAATACGCCGCCAACGCTTCCAAAAAAGGACTTAATGCCGGCCGCAACTTTTCCGCCCTTCATAAGCGCTCCTTTCCGTTACTTTTCTAATCGGGTAGGGGAAGGTTCCTTCCCCTACCCGCTCACCGCGATACCCCGTTCATCTCGCGGCAATGCCGCGAGATGAACGTTGCCCGTCGGATGCCCGCTCGTGCAAGCACGGCGGCCGCCCTCCGGGCGTATCTCGCAAAAAGCGTTCCCGAATCATTTATCTTGTATGTCCGGGAACGCTTAAAATGCTCATCTGTTCATCCTATGGCTTTCCACAGGTTTATTCTTATTCAACAGGGGCTGTAACGCCAGTTACCATAGTGTCCAAAGCCTCCTGAATGGCTGCAGTATCATCCACGGCAAGCTGCCCCTGAGCGATAATCTCGCCGAAGGTTGCGGTGGGATCCCAGTAATTGTTGCCAACCAGCTGTACAACACCATATGCGGACTGCTCAGCAAGAGCAGCGATGGCCACATTTGCCGCTACGGCGTCAGAAGCTGCCGCGTTGATATTGGAAGGTCCAATCTGACGCTGCTCAAAACGAAGCGCCTGATTCTCCTCGTTGGTGATCCAGTCAGCAAGAAGCGCTGCCCATCCTGCATTTTCGGAGTATGCATTTACTCCCACAAGCTTAAAGCCTGCAACGGAGCCCTGCTGTACCTGATCTCCAGCCACCGTATATGTGGGAAGCTTGGTTGCTGCATAGCCCTCGCCGAAGGCTTGCTGTGCGGCCTCTGCGTCCCATGTACCGGAAATACCTGCGCAAAGTGTTCCGGAGGCAAACTGATTGGACATATCTCCGTCTGCAACCGCAAGGAATGCGGAATTACCGGAAATATTTAACATAGCCTGAACAACCTCGACGCCTGTGTAATCCGCCTCGCCATTAAAATCGATGCTGGTGGTTCCGTCATCATTTAATCCGGTGGTGAAGCCTGCGCCATAGAAGAAGCCTGCATTGTACCAGCCGGACGCCAGGGTCATGCCAACCTTCAGTCCTGCCGCATCCGCCGCCGCAAGAAGGTTATCCCAGCTGGCCACATCCTCCTCAGAGAGAACATCGGAATTATAGTACAGGAAAAAGCCGTTGTCCGCAGACATGGGGAATGCATACAGGGTATCGTTGTATGTAGCAGCCTCCACAGAGCTGGAAACATTTGCGCTCTCGATATCCGCCACGCTCTTTCCCGCGTAAGCCTGTATCGCTGCATCCAGCTCGTCAATACTCTGAAGAGCTCCCGCCTTCACCAGATCCGGCAGCTGATCGGAAGCAAATGCAAATACATCCGCCGCAGCCTCGATATCTGTCAGAATGGTATCCTTGGCTGTGGATTCGCTCTCAACACCCAGCTGAACGGTGATGTCAGCCACATCCTTGTAATTTTCTATGAAGGAGTCGATCATGGTCTGAAGAACCGCCTGATCCTCCTCCGCGCCCCACATAGTAAGATTTACAGTGGGAATCTCTCCGCTGGTATTGCCTCCGTCAACCGCTGAGGTGTTGTCCGCATTTCCGGATGCCCCTGTGGCGCCAGTACTGTCAGAGCTGCTGGATGGAGAACATCCGGCCAGGCTGGCGGTCACTGCCAGACATAGTGATAAAGCTACAAATTTTCTCATAATAATCCTCCTTTTTTAGGTATATTGCGCAATGGTCAAATGCACTGTCTTATTCACGAGCGACAATTTGTACATATTGCTTAAATGCGCAACCGGTTGCTAATGTGATTTTAGTATAGCATTCAGGCTTGCTGTTGTCAATGTCAATTGAGATAATTTAAAAGCATTTTTATTGTGCAATTTGCACAAATCCGCAAGTAAAACAAAGGCCTTTACAAGTGGACTTGGACAAAAAAATAATAATTAGTTAAACGATTTCGTAGTAAAAAAACATTTTGAGCATCATCTGTTAATATATTTTCTTTCTATGTATTATATACTAAAATAAAACTCAACAAGTATTGTGGTCTTGATACCCTTACTTTGAAAACCCCGCCGCCGGATAGGCGGCATCCATTCAGGTATTCCGAGTGCGCCCGCCAGACTTTCATTGTACGGCGGTATGTCAGATCACCGGGCGCATGAAGGTTTAGATAAAAAAAGCTTCGGCTGCAGGGGAACATTTTTATATTCCTCTGAGCCGAAGACTGTTTACTTTTAGTCCATGCTTCTGCAATTAATTTCTTTTTTCAGTTGATGAGCAAAAGCTCTACTTACGTTGTGGAGTCCCGCATCATCAGCTGATACCCCAGACATATATTTTTTTCCACCTGCTTACCATCCAAAAGATCCAGCAGCTGACGGCAAGCAGTACGCCCCAGCTCCTCCGAGTCGAAATGGAGAGCCGTGACAGGGGGGTTGTTCTCCGCCATCAGCTGGCTGTCAAAAAAGGATGCCACCTTCACATCGTCAGGCACCCGCAGACCTAAAACCCTGAGGCGGCGTAAGACCATTTTGCACAGTGCGTCATCCATGCAGACAAAACAGCTCACATGCTTTTTTACGGCATCCTCCACGGCTTTTTCCAGCTGCTCCTCATGTTCCAGCTCCAGGTAGATGCATTCCGAGGGAAGCTCCGCTCCTATCTGCGCATAGGCCTTTTTAAATCCCTCCAGACGGCTCTGATTGACGATGTTCCGAAGTTCTCCGCCAAACAGCGCCATATTTCGATAATCCTTGAGGAGCAGCAGCGCAGTCAGATTCTGGCAGGCCTCCACATGATTGTTATCCACCTGGTAAAGCTCCTGATTTTTCAGCCGACCCATGGCAACAAAGGGGACCTGGCGCTCTATCAGTAAATCCAGCATGGGGTCCTCCAACAAAGTTCTGGACAAAATCACTCCATCCACTTTCCGGTTATCCAGTATTCTTTTTAAGGACATATACTCATCTGCCTCGCTCATGGACAGAAGCACATCATAATTCCGTTCTGCGGCCGTCTCACACACCGCATTCATGCTTTTGCGGAGGAAGGGCAGATCTAGAACTGTAAAGGATTTCGGCACCACCAGGGCAATGTTATAGGTCTTTTTTTCCGCCAATCCCCTTGCCACCGCATTGGGATAATAATGATACTGGCTGACAAATTCCTGTACTTTTTTCCTGGTGGCCTGGCTGACGCGCCCTTTTCCTGAAATCGCCCGGGAAACCGTTGTTTTTGACAACCCCAGCTCCTTAGCAATATCTCCTATATTTTGAATTTGCTTCTTCTCTGTTACCTGTTCCATGCAAAGCCTTCCCTAAAACAATACAACACCTCTTTTCAGCAGCTTTTTCCGCAAATACCCTGCCAAAAAAATGAATGCGCAACTGGTTGCGCATTCAAGCATAGCACAGTATTTTTTGACTGTCAATATAGGAATTTGAAATTTTATCCCAACGCCACATCCAGAATCATCATCACCGTAAATCCCACTGCAAAGGCAATGGTTCCTATATTGGAATGCTTCCCTGCGGACATCTCAGGAATCAGCTCCTCCACCACCACATAAATCATGGCTCCAGCCGCAAAGCTTAAGAGATAGGGAAGTGCCGGGACGACGATCCCCGCCGCCAATATGGTCAAAAGCGCCCCTACAGGCTCTGCAGCCCCGGAAAGTACGCCCCATAAAAATGCCTTTGACTTTTTCATGTTTTCCGCCCTGAGAGGCATGGAGATAATTGCCCCTTCAGGAAAATTCTGTATGGCTATTCCAAGGGACAGGGCCAGCGCGCCTGCGGCAGTAATCTGGGCATTTCCATAAATCATACCTGCATAGACCACGCCCACGGCCATCCCCTCCGGGATATTGTGGAGTGTAACCGCCAATACCAGCTTGATAGTCCTTGGCAAACGGCTCTCCACTCCCTCCTGCTCGCTGCTGTTTAAATGCTGGTGGGGAATCAGCTCATCCAGTATCAGCAAAAAAAGAATACCGATCAAAAAGCCCACCGCAGCAGGAATGAAAGAAAGCTTTCCCATATTTTCAGACTGTTCAATGGCGGGTATCAAAAGGCTCCATATGGAGGCGGCAACCATCACCCCGGCAGCAAATCCGGTCAGAGCTCTCTGAACATGAAGATTGAGCTTTTCCTTCATAAAGAACACGCAGGCTGCCCCAAGGGATGTGCCCAAAAACGGAATCAGAATTCCTCTTAAAACCTGAAGATTCATAGCATGTTTACCTCCTTCTGACGCGCTTGCATTTTATTCTCCATCCACGCCAAACCAGGCGTCAAATACAGCTTTTGCCACCGGCGCCGCATTGAGGCCGCCGGATCCTGCGCCCTCTAAAATTACAGAAACAGCAATCGTGCTCTCCCCATCCTTCCAGGCATAGCCGGT